>JADGQH010000285.1 GCA_017881985.1 Chloroflexota bacterium
GACCGGGAGCGCCCGGCTCTCGGCATCCCGGATCGTCGGGCCCTTCTGGCGATACTCGCTGCGGAGCGTCATCACGACGTCCGCTTCGTCGATGTCGCGTGCGACGATCACCGGCAGCTGGAGCTCGCGGATTGCCAGCTCGAGGCGCTTCCGGCTGATGCCGAACGGGAAGACCCGCAGGGTGGGGAGGATGCCGTGCTCCACGTGCAGCGCCGGGCCGTCCTCGTCGCGGGCCGCTGCGATCGCCCGGTCGGCGAGCGCCTCGTCATCGGCGACGAGGTCGGCGGCGTTCACCGGACCGGTCCCCTCCTCCGCCTTGAACGCTGTCAGGGCGCGGCTGGCCTGGTCGCGCCATTCGCGCTGGCGATCGAGCTCGCGCGCCTCGCGCGCACGGACCTCCGCGGCCGCGACGGCCGTCGCTCCGCCGACGGATGTGCCCGCACGCTCCAGCGGGCCGCGGTCGGCGATCTCGCCGGCTACGAAGGGCGCGTCGGTGATCGCGAAGCGGCTTGCTGACCTGGGGCTCGGCCTGGCGCTCGTCGGCGCGCCGTCGGAAGGTCCGCCGCCAGGTGGGCCGCTATCCGCCGAATTGCCGCCCACGGGCCCTCGATCGTCGCGATTCGCGATTCGCTCCCCGGGCATCGTCCTGCCGGAGTCCCCGCCGGTCGCGGACCGTTCGCCACTCGATGACCGGCCGCCGCGCGGCTCTCGCCAGCCGCCGCTCGCACCGGGTCGGAACGCTGGCGGCCGCGTGGGGGCCCCACGGTCCCCTTCCCAGGTCGCGGTCCGGTAGCTGGTGTCCCCGCGCCAGCCGGGCTCCTGCCGCCAGCCGCCGCCGCCCGTGCCGACCAGCCCCGCGAACCGCTCGCGGCCCAGCTGCTCGCGCGGGGAGGGGCGAGGACGCGACTGGGAGCGATGGACGCCGCCCTCGTCCTTCCAGCGCAGCTCCGGTGCGACGGGGTCGCCGCGCAGCATCGCGTCGATCGTCTCCCCGACGTCGCCATGGACCATGACCCGCTCGCGATCCTGGATCTCGACGATGACGTCAAACGTCGGCGGCGCCTTGCGCTCGAGGACGCTCTTCTGGGTCCGGCGGCGGCGGGCCTCCTCGTCGCCGAGGGTGACGCTCTGGATTCCGCCGATCAGGTCGGAGAGCGTCGGGTTGAGCATCAGGTTGTCGAGGTTGTTGCCGTGAGCCGTCCCGATCAGCTGGACGCCGCGCTCGGCGATCGTCCGCGCGGCGAGCGCCTCCAGCTCCGTTCCGATCTCGTCGATCACGATGACCTGGGGCATGTGGTTCTCCACCGCCTCGATCATCACCTCGTGCTGGAGCGACGGGGTGCGGACCTGCATCCGGCGGGCCTTCCCGATGGCCGGGTGGGGGATGTCGCCATCGCCCGCGATCTCGTTCGACGTGTCCACGACCACGACCCGCTTCCCCAGGTCGTCGGCGAGCACGCGGGCGGCCTCGCGGAGCATCGTGGTCTTGCCGATGCCGGGGCGGCCCATGATCAGGATCGACTTTCCGGACTCGACGAAGTCGCCGATGATCTCGATCGTGCCGTAGACGGCGCGCCCGATCCGGCAGGTCAGCCCCACGATCTTGCCGGCCCGATTCCGGATCGCGCTGATCCGGTGGAGCGTCCGCTCGATGCCGGCCCGGTTGTCGTCGCCGAACGAGCCGATCTTCTCGACGACGAGCGCGATATCCGCCTCGGTCACCTCGCGGTCGAGGAGGGTCACCTCACTGTCGGGGAAGCGCGCCTCCGGCACGCGGCCCAGGTCCAGGACCACCTCGATGAGCGCGGTCTGGTTCGGCAGGGCATGGATGGCCGCCACGATCTCCGGCGGGAGCGCGCCGAGGAGCGCGTCGAGGTCGTCGATCAGTTCGCGGGTCGGATGGTCGGCCATTCCCTCCCCTTCAGCGGATCGCCGGCAGCATGGCCGGCTCGGCGACGCGGACGAGCGTCTCTTTCATGAGGAGCGTGACGGTCGCGACGGTCGCGAATCCCGCCTCTTCGGCCCGGTGCTCGAGGGGCGATTCGTAGGTCCGGATCGGGCAGATCACCCCGTGGTCGTGGCCATGGTCGCGCTTCTCCGCCCTGGCGCCGATCACGCCCAGGCCGAACCGGATGAGCGGCGTGGCGTCGGTCCCGGGCCGGACCAGGACCCGCAGGTAGTGCGGCTGGTCCTCCTTCGCGACGCCCACCTGGACGAAGCCCTGCAGCTGGGTCGGGTCTGCGGAGCCCTCCGGGGCCTCCTGCAGGAACGACTCGACGTCGGCGAACCGGAGGATCGGGGTCAGGCTGGAACGCGGCATCATCGACCCGGAGCCGTGGCGCTCCCAGTCCGCGATCCGGTGGATCTCCAGGCGCGCCACGGGCGCCGGCGTCACCGCGTTGTACAGGCGGAAGAGCGCGACCGCATCCGTCCCACCAACCGGGCGAATCCCGGCCTCGCCGGCCTCCTGCTCGGTCAACGGCTCGGGGAGCGGCAGGCTCGACGGCCGGAAGCAGACCAGCTCGTCGCCGTAGCGCATGAAGCCAGCCTGCATGAACAGCTCCACGTTGCCGTCCACGTCGGCACAGGCGACGTGGAAGCGGACCGCGCCGCGCTTCGTTCCATCGCGGAGGCACGCCTGGACCATCCGGTAGCGGATGTCTCCGGCGTCGGCCAGGCCGACGGCGTCGAGCTCCACGATCGTCCACTCGTCGCGTGCGCTGTCGCGCTCGACGCGGAGCAGCCCGCCGACGTGCCCGTCGCGCTCGTGGACGTAGAGCAGGTCGTTCGGACGGAATGCCCCAAGCGGGAGCCGGAAGAGCGTGAAGACACCGATTGGCGGGCCCGCGAGCGGAAGCCCCAGCGAGCGAGCGCCGGTGCCCTCGGCCTGGGCCAGGCGCGAGAGCTCGCCGAGCGCGGAGAGGTCCGTCAGCCGGGCCGCGCGGACCTTGCCGCCCCGACCCGCGACCGATCCCTGCCGGCCGGTCACGGCTCGGACTTTGCGCGGCGGGTGGGGCGGTTCCGCCAGCCGGTCACGACTCGGCCCTCGCGCGGCGCGTGGGGTGGTGGCGCCGGCCGCTCCCCTCGCCCGGGTCCGCGTGCTCGGCCGCCATCGTCGCGACCAGGCGGTGGAAGCGTGTCTCGCCGGCCAGCTCCGGGTGGAACGCGGTGGCGATCACGTTCTTCTCGCGCACCGCCACGATCCGCCCGTCGTCGAGTCGAGCGAGCACGTCCACGTCAGGGCCGATCTCCTCGATGATCGGGGCGCGGATGAAGATCGCGTGGACCGGCGTGTCACCGAGGATCGGCACGTGGAGCTGGGTCTCGAAGGAATCGAGCTGGCGCCCGAACGCGTTGCGCTCGACGACGACATGGAGGAGCGGCAGCACGGGCAGCTCGCCGCCGGCGATCTCGGTCGAGAGGATGATCATCCCCGCGCACGTCCCGAAGATCGGCGCACCGGCTTGGCCCAGCGCGAGGATCGGCTCGCGCAGCCCCCACCGGTTGATCAGCCTGCGCATCGTCGTGCTCTCGCCACCGGGCAGGATCAGGCCGGCGACGTCATCGAGATCCGCGGGCAGGCGCACCTCCACGCCCTCGACGCCGATCGCGGCGAGGGTCGCCATGTGCTCCCGGAAGGCACCCTGAACCGCCAGCACGCCGATCTTCACGCTGGGGCTCCGGTCACGGTTCGTCGCGTTCCGGCGGAGCATCGCAACGGGGTCCGGGCGGCCGAGGTCACCGGCCGGGCCCGCCGCGGCGCGCGTCGGGTGTCGTCGACTACCAGCCCCGGGTCGCGAGGCGCTCGGCATCGGGGATTGCCTCCAGCGCGATTCCGCGCATGGCTGCCCCCAGGC
>JADGQH010000286.1 GCA_017881985.1 Chloroflexota bacterium
GAGTTCGGCCAGCAGGCCCGCGGCCTTCGTCTGCGCCGCCGCAACCTGCGCGTCGGTCGCGGCCTTCGCGCCGGGGCTCACGACCGGGGCGATCGCGATCTGGAACACGTGGCGGCTCTCCACGGTCGTGGCATCGGTCGTGATCTGTGCCTGCACGTCGGCGTCGGTCACGGTGTCGCCGCGCTTGGCGGCGAGCTGGAGGAGGAGCTCCGTGTCGATCTCATCCTCGAGGGCGACGGTCGCGACCTGACCCTTCTGCTGCGTGATGTACTGGATCACCTGCTGGCCCTGCGCGGCCGACTCGTGGCCAGCCTGCACGGCCTCGCGGGTTCGCGACTCGGCGTCGTCGAGCCGGAAGGTCTCGATCTTGACGCGCTCGCGGAGCTGGTCCTTGGTGATCGAGGCGCCGTTCACCCGGGCGACCGGCGCGAGATGGTCGCCGATCCAGCTGGCCGCCCCGGCCCCGACGAGAAGGACCACGGCGACGACCACGATCAGGCCGAAGCCGATGTTCATGTACAGGTTCCGGCGTCCGTCGTCGGCGTGGCTGCCGCGGCGGCGGGTCGTCGGCTTCGTGGTGGGGCGAGCGCGGAATGTCATGGGTGGTGGATGCTCTCTGGTTGGGCGCGCAACGAGCGGCCGCGCGCGGCGATGGGGTCGGCGGCATGGTACCGCACCGGACGGGAGGAGAATGCCGACGCGGCCCTGCGCGCGCGACGCCCGCCCGGCGGAGGCTCAGCCCGTCAGGCGGGAGCCTCCGGCCTGCGGAACAGGAGGAGCTTGCCGGATGGCGCGACCCCGGTGGGCATGACGATGCGATCGACCAGCGAGAGCACGCGGCCCGCGAGTCGCGCCCGGCGTGGACCCTTCCGCGCCTGGCGAACGGCCGTGCGCCACGACCAGACGAAGCGCCCGATGTGCGGGAGCCCGTGCTCGATCGGGTTGTTGGCAACCGTGGTGCTCGCCGACGCCACGACGAGCTCGAGCCCGGCCGCCTCGAGCACCTCCCGGTAACGGGCGAGCAGGCGCGCCGTCGAGCTTGCCCCGGCCCGCAGCGGGCGGACGGAGGCGTCCAGCAGCAGGGCCGGCTCGACCAGCAGGAGGTGACCCCCCGGGCGAACCGCGGCGGCGACGTGACCGGCGGCGACCGCGAACCGGTCCTCGTCGATGATGTGCAGGAGGACGTTGAACACGGTGACGAGGTCGTACGAGCCGTCGGCCGGGATCACGCCCTCGTCGACGATGTCCCCTGCCGTGAACGTCGCGTCGGGAAACCGCTCGCGGAGACGGGCGACGGCCTCCTCTGCGAGGTCGCAGCCGTCGACACGATCCGCGCCGAGGTGGTACCAGAACGGGGTCCAGTAGCCCGTGCCGACGCCGACCTCGAAGACCCGGGCCGGCGGCGGGGATAGGAGCCGTTGCCGGCGCAGGAAGGCGCGGAGATTCCGTTCCAAGACCCGGTAGAGCCACACGTTGAGGTCGATCGGGAGGCCGGACTGGCCCACGGACCGGAGGCTCCCCTCGCGGTGGAGCTGCGTCCAGTACGCGCGGGGGTCGTACGCCGGCGGGGCATCCTGCATCGCCGCGAGCATACCTGCTCGGGTGCCCAGCGGGACGGCGGTGTGCTTCGCGCCGGTCACGAGCCGGGCGGGAACCCGAGCCAGGTCAGCACGTTGCGGTTGAAGCGATCGAAGCTCGCAGCGGTCACGCCGAGATCGACCCGGGCGGGATCGAACCCATCCGCCCAGGCGAAGGTGCCCGTGCTGAAGACCCGCGCGCCGGCGGGCGAGGTCCGGATCGTCACGCTGGTCGCGACGGGCGTTCCGTTCGAGGTCGCAGCCCGTCCGTCCATGATCGCGGTCCCGCCCGATCCCGGGTAGACGAGATCGCCCTCGCCCTGCAGCAGGCCCCGGATCACCGTCCCGGGCTGCCAGCCCGTTCCCGCGATGAGGTCCGGCGGCACCTGATCAGTGACCGTGAAGTCGAAGCGGGTGAAGCCGTTGCCGAGGACTGCCACGTACTGGGCACCGAAGACCATGCCCTCGGGTCGGTCCAGCGGCGAGTCCCTCCAGCGGGTCGTGGTGAGCGTCGGATCGACGGCGGCAGCGGGATCCTCCGCCGCGCTCCGGTAGCAGACGATGTCCATCGGTGCGCCCGGGGTCCGCGGCTCGGCCAGGCGGACCTGCCAGTAGAAGCCGTTCGATCCGAAGTCGAGGACGTTCATGTCGCCGGCCGTGTCGACATGCTGCTCCACCCAGTCCCGCAGCGAAGCGGTCACGTACTCGGCGTGGCGCGGGAGGACCAGGAGGCGCGGCGCCACGGCCGGAGGATGCAGCGCCAGGTCGTAGTCGGTCGTGTACTGCAGCGCGAGTCCGCGCAGCTGCAGCCAGCGCAGGATGCGGCCATCGCCGCGCCCCCAGAAGCCCAGGCCACCTTCCAACGCATATGGCCGCTCGAAGCTGACCCGGACCCCACGCGGTCCGGCGTAGGCATACAGGTTTGCGCCTCCCCAGAGGTTGTACGCCTGGTAGGTCAGGGCCGTGAAGACGAACGTGGGCGCTCCGGCGGTGAGCACGGGTGTCCGGACCACGAAGATCGCCTGGCCGATCGTCCCCCTCGTGTCGTGCGCGGTCACCGTGTAGACCCCGGGCGCCCAGCCGGCGGTCTCGATCGTGTCCGTCACCGGCCAGTTCGCTCGCGCCGTCCGATCCAGGGCGTCGAACGTGCCCATGGACCGGTAGTCGTGGCCGCCCCGAACGGGAGAGCGGGCGACGACCTGGCCACCGGAGCGCGCGGTCGCGTCGAGGCGCTCGATGGCGTACGTGTACTGGGCGGCCATGGTGGAGACGTGGAGCATGAGTTGCTGCCCCGGCGTGATCGAGACGGCGCCCGCGTACACCTCGATGCGGGCGGGGAGCGCGATCGGGACGCGTCCGTCGATTCCTTCGAGATTGTCGATCCAGGACGCGCCCGGCGAGGCGGACGGCGCCGCACCTGCGGACGCGCCGGGAGAAGGGGCGGGCGGAGCGGGGCTGGGCGCCAGGTGCCCGAGGGACGGGGTCCCCGGCGAGGCGGTCCCGGGCAATGCGCTCGTCGCCGACGTGGGACGAGGCACTGCACCGCCGTTTGATCCACCGTCGACCACGAGGGCGAGGACCAGCACGGCAGCCGCGAGCGCGACCACGGTCCCCAGCCTTCGCGGCATCGTGCGCATCGACCTCCTCGGTGATCGTCATCGGGCGTCGCCGGCCGCGCCGGACAGGAACCGGCGTCGGAACGCGTGTTCCGGATCCGGCGAGGGTCGTTGGGCGGGACCGATGATACCCGGACGGTCGGCCAGGGTCCGCCGCGACGCCTGCGGAAGCGCCTGCGGGTGCCGTCCCGACCCGGCGGCCCGCTGCGGAACGCCGCTCGTATACTCCGCGGGATGCCAGCTGCGCGCGATCGCCGTGCTCTCGTCGCCGTGCTGGCGGCAGTCTTCGTCGCCTCGGTCGCGGTCGCCGCGTCCGCGATTCGCCCCTGGATCGCCGCGCCGCTCGCGTTCGACACGGCGGCCTCGGTCCTCCACTTCGACCGGATCGTGGCCGGGCATCACCTCGAGCAGGCGATCACGACGACGCCGAAGCCGCTCCTCACGATCCTGTACGGGCTCGTCTACTCGGCGACCGGCGACTGGCGCGCGATCTCCGTCGCCGCGCTCGGCGCCTGGGGCCTGTGCGTCACTGGTGGCGCGCTGCTCGCCTGGCGGCTCGGCGGCGCCGTTGCCGCCGCGTTCGCCGGCGTGAGCCTGGTCGTCTCGCCGCGGCTGCTGCTCGAGACCTCCTGGGCGCTCGGCAGCGTGTGGGCGCTGCTC
>JADGQH010000287.1 GCA_017881985.1 Chloroflexota bacterium
ACCGAGCAGGCGTCGACGGGCGTCGACGTCTACCAGATCCGACAGCCGCTCGGCGTGGTCGCAGGGATCACGCCGTTCAACTTCCCGGCCATGGTGCCGATGTGGATGTTCGGAACCGCGATCGCCTGCGGGAACGCGTTCATCCTCAAGCCGTCGGAGAAGGACCCGTCGGCGTCGCTCTTCCTGGCCGAGCTGCTTGCCGAGGCCGGCGTCCCGGCTGGCATCTTCAGCGTCGTCCAGGGCGACAAGGTGGCCGTCGACCGGATCCTGGAGCACCCGGACATTGCGGCGGTCAGCTTCGTCGGGAGCACCCCGATCGCGCGGTACATCTACGAGACCGCGACGAAGCAGGGCAAGCGGGTCCAGGCCCTCGGCGGCGCGAAGAATCACATGCTGGTCCTGCCCGACGCCGACATCGAGATGGCGGCCGACGCGGCAGTCTCGGCGGGCTACGGCTCGGCGGGCGAGCGCTGCATGGCGATCGCCACGATCGTCGCCGTCGGCGACGTCGCAGACCCGCTCATCGAGGCCATTCGGGCTCGGCTTCCGAAGGTCACGGTGGGTCCGGGCGCCGATCCCGCGTCGCAGATGGGCCCGCTCATCACCCGGCAGCACCGCGACAAGGTTGCGTCGTACCTCGACTCGGCCCCTGCCCAGGGCGCCACGGTGGTCGTGGACGGCCGCGAGCATCCGCTCCACAGCGAGAGCGAGGGCTTCTTCCTCGGGGCCAGCCTCATCGACAACGTCGAGGTCGGCATGGACTGCTACCGCGACGAGATCTTCGGCCCCGTCCTTACGGTGATGCGGGTGAAGACCTACGAAGACGCGGTCGGCCTCATCAACGCGAATCCGTACGGGAACGGGACCGCGATCTTCACCCGTGACGGAGGTGCAGCGCGCCAGTTCCAGTTCGAGGTCAACGCGGGGATGGTCGGGATCAACGTGCCGATCCCGGTGCCGGTCGCCTACTACAGCTTCGGGGGCTGGAAGGCCTCGCTCTTCGGCGATCTCCACATGTACGGCCCCGAGGGGATCCAGTTCTATACCAGGGCCAAGGTCGTGACGTCGCGCTGGCCGGACCCGGGCACATCGAAGGTCGACCTGGGGTTCCCGAGGACGCGCTGAGGGTCACGGTTGCCGGCGCCGCGATCGGCGGGCGCGGGTGGGTCGGCTTGGCCGCCGCTACTCCCAGCGGAACGTGCGGGCGGTCAGGAGCGTCGTCCCGGCCGCCCACGCGGCAAGGAGCAGGAGCGGGCCGATCGTGTCGCCGGTGCTCGTGCCGAGTCCGATCCTGAGGGAGTCGGCCAGCGCGGCGGTCGGCAGGAGCGAGGCGAGGGCACCGAGCATCCCGGGAAGCTGGTGGGCGGGAACCAGGAGCCCTCCGATCAGGAGCGCCAGCAGGAAGAGCGCGTTCGTGAGCGCCATCGTCGCCTCCGCCCGGAGCGCCCCGGCCAGGAGCAGCCCGAGCGCGCTGAAGGCGCCCGTCCCGAGGGCGACCGCGGCGACAACGACGAGCGGGTCCCAGCCCGTCCCGGGCCGCCAACCGAAGATCGCGACCGAGAGCCCGACCAGCAGGACCGCCTGGACCGCCTCGACGACCACGATCGTCCCGATCTTCGCGAAGATCAGCTGGCCGCGCGTGAGCGGCGATCCGCCCAGCCGCTTGAGGACCCCGTAGGACCGTTCGAAGCCCGTGGAGATCCCGAGGTTCACGAGGCCGGCGGCGACGATGGCCGTCGCGAGGACCGCGGGCAGGACAGCGTCGATGGGCGGCGCGCCCGGCGTCGCGGTCGCGGCGGCCGGGAGGGCCTTGACCGATCCGAAGAAGACGAGCAGGACCGCCGGCAGCATGAGCGTCACGAAGAGGTTCTCGAGCCGGCGGCTCGTGAGGCGCAGCTCCATCTCCAGGGCGGACGCGATCCGCGCCAGCGGTGAGGACGGCCGGCCGCCGCCGCCACGGAGCACGTCGGGGATCACGGGGCTGCTCATTCGCGGCCCGCTCCGGCGACGACCGGGACGTCTGGACCATCGTCGAGGGCCTGCGCCGGCGACATCGCGTCGTCGCGCGACCCCGCGATCAGCTCGAGGAATCGCTCCTCCAGCGTGCCGCCCGACGTCTGCACCTCCGCGAGGAGCAGCCCGCGCTTCTCGCACCAGTCGGCAAGGTAGGCGATCGACCGTGGGTCGGGACCGCGTCCGGCGAGGCGATGACGTCCCGGACCACCGTCCGGCCCGAGCGTCCCGCCAAGGGCGGCGCCCAGCGCGTCGAGCTCGCCCGCGTCGACCGACACGCCGGCCCCATCGCGGCCCGCCAGCCGGAAGCGCAGGACCGGCCCGGACCCGGCGACGAGCTCGGCCGGCGTCCCGGCAGCCACGACCCGGCCGTGGTCCATCACGACCACCCGGTCGGCGAGCCGCTCGACGTCAGCGAGCTCGTGGGTGGTCAGCAGGATCGTCCGGCCCGCCGAGCGGAGGTCGGCGATGAGCGCGCGCACCACGGCCTTCGCCTCCGGATCCATGCCGGCGGTCGGCTCATCGAGGATCAGGAGCTCGGGCCGCCCGACGAGCGCGAGCGCGAGCGAGAACCGTTGCTTCTCGCCGCCCGAGAGGAGCTTGTAGCGCCGGCTCCCGACGTGGGTCAGCCCCAGCAGCTCCAGCAGCTGGCCGGGGTCCACCGGGTCCGCGTAGAAGCGGGCGTGGAGCCGGAGCAGCTCAGCGGGCCGGCCCTGCGGCGTGATGCCGCCGCTCTGGAGCATCAGGCCGACGCGGGCGTGGAGGGCGGCCCGATCGCGCACCGGGTCCATCCCGAGGACGCGCACGCTGCCGCCATCCGATCCGCGATAGCCCTCGAGGATCTCGACCGTCGTCGTCTTCCCGGCTCCGTTCGGGCCGAGCAGCGCGACGAGCTCGCCCCGGGGAACCGCCAGGTCGAGGCCGTCGATGACCTGGAGCGTTCCATAGCGCTTCCGGAGCCCGTGGACCTCGACCGCGAGCGGCGCGCCGACCGCGTCCGTGTCTTCCCAGCCTCCGTCCGTCCGGTGCGGGTTCGTCTCGCCGCCGGGACGGGCGACCGGGGCTCGCGGGAGAGCGGTCACGCCAGGATCGCGGCGAGGATCGCGTCGAGCTCGGCGGCGTCGCGGACCTGCCCGATCTGGATGTCCCGGACGATCCCGGCGCGATCGATGAAGTAGCTCTGCGGCGGGGCGAGGACCGCCCACGGCTGCGCGATCGTGCGGGCCGGGTCCGCGACCGTCGGCCAGTCGGCCTTCTCGTCCGCCACGAAGGCCCGGGCCGGGGCGGCGTCGTCCTTGAACAGGACGCCGATCACCTTGAGCCCCTGCGCGGCGTGGCGCTTCTCGGCGGCCGCCAGGAGCGGGAACTCGTCCCGGCACGGCCCGCACCACGACGCCCAGAAGTTGATGAGGACCGGCGACCCGCGGAGCGAGGCCAGGTCGAACGGCGCCCCGTCGAGCGTGGTGCCGGCCAGCGCGGGGGCCGGCTTGCCGATGAGTGGCGAGCCGATCTGGATCACGGAGGCGCCCGGCGAGCCTGTCGCGGACGGCGTGATCGCGACGCCGCCGGTCGCGCACCCGGCCAGCACGATCGAGGCAACCGCCACGACGGCGAGGCGAGCCGCGGCGCCCCGGAGGCGGCGCTCGATGCGGGGTCTCATGCGGTCGGTCCCGGGTGCCCCGACGGCACCGCCCCGACTGGATGTCGAGCCGGGTCCACGGCGCGTGCCATCACTTGACCGTCAGGGTGCCGACCATGTTCGGGTGCACCGAGCAGACGAAGGCATAGGTACCGGCCGGCAGCGCCGGCACGTCGTAGGTCCGGCTGTCGG
>JADGQH010000288.1 GCA_017881985.1 Chloroflexota bacterium
TGGGATCTTCGCGTCGAGACGCTGCGCCTTCCGTTCGCCGACCCGTTCGTGATCGCCCGGGCCGCGCCCGGCGAGGGCCACGCCGTCACGACCGTCGTCGTCGAGCTCCGGTCTCCGGCGCTGCCCGGTCTCGTCGGGATCGGCGAGGGTTGCCCGGAGACGTACTACGGGGAGAACCCGGGAACCATGGCGGTCGTCATGGACCTGCTTCTCGCCGCGACGCCGCCGGGGATGCTCGACCTGGACGGCGGCGCGGAGCCCGCCCGCGCCTCGCTGGCTGCCATCAGCGTCGCGTTCGAGGGCGCGATCCGGGGTCACGGCGCGGCCAAGTGCGCGCTCGACATCGCCCTCCACGACCTCGCCGGCAAGGCCCTGGGACTGCCGATCCACCGGCTGCTGGGTCTCACCGCGGAGATCCCGCCGACCGACTTCACGCTCGGAATCGACGAGCCGGCGGTGGTCGCCGAACGCGCCCGTCGTCGCGCGAGCTTTCCTGCGCTCAAGGTCAAGGTCGGCGGCGCGAACGACCTCGCAACCCTGGAGGCGGTGCGGGCCGTCTTCGGCGGGCCGATCCGGGTCGACGCCAACGTCGGCTGGACGCCTGAGAGCGCTGCGCTCATCGTCCCGGAGCTGGTCCGCCTCGGCGTCGAGCTGATCGAGCAGCCGTTCCCGCCGCGGCGCTACGAGTGGCTGCGCGACCTCCAGGCCATCTCGCCGCTGCCGATCGTCGCCGACGAGTCCGCCGTGACCATCGAGGATCTCGACGCGCTCGTCGGCGTCGTCGCCGGCGTCAACGTGAAGCTCGCCAAGTGCGGCGGCGTGGGCCCGGCGGCCCGCATGCTCGTTCGTGCGCGCGAGCTCGGATTTCGCACCTTCCTCGGCTGCATGGAGGAGACGTCAGTCGCGATCGCCGCGTCCGCGGCGGTGGCGAGCCTCGCGGAATGGGTCGACCTCGACGGCTGCCTGCTCCTCGCCGACGACCCGTTCACGGGCCTCGAGCTCGGCGACGACTGCCGCTGGCGCCTGACCGACGCGCCGGGCCACGGGGTGACGCGCCGGGCCTGACTGCGTCAGGAGCGCCTCGGTTGCCTCCGGTCGTGCCCCCGCTGTCCACCCGACAGGGTCGCGCCGTCCACCGAACGCCTGTTCCTGTGGACAAGTCGGGACCGCAGATGGTGGACAAGGCCCTTCCGGCGAGCGTCTCTCGGCGAGTAGGATTCCGGGGTTGCTGGATGAGGGAGCTGACGGCGACAGCGCGGGACGTTCGCGTCCCGAGGGAGTGGCCGAACCGCACGAACTCGCGGGAGGCCGAACACTGCATGGTGGCCAGGCCGCGCTGTGTGCTGCCCGGCGGAGGAGAGTCGAGATTGATGGACCCGCGTACCCGCACGCCCGGAACGCCCGACCGGGAGGCAGCCGAGTTCGTCCGCTTCTGTCGCGACCGCAGGCGCGTCGGATGGCCGGAGCTCTACGACGAGATGTGCGTCGTGGCGACGCATCGGTTGTTCAGGGGCTACGGGTACGCCGAGCTGGGGGAGCTCGGAATCGGGTTCAGCCTCTTCGGGACGACGCGCTTGGCGGCAACGGTCGCGGCCGTCATCGCGGATGAGCCCCAGGCCGTGCGGCGCGGCGGGTTGACGGCGCGGCGCGGCGTCGCGGTCGTGTCGGCGGTCGACGAGGGGACCCCAGTCACCGTGCAGTGACCAAAGGCAGTGCGGGCCCGACGCGGTCCGTCAGCGTCCAGTGGCCCGGGCGGCTTCGTGGCCCGGGCGGCGCGGCGCCAAGCCCGGCGCCAGGCCCGCGCTGGGGGGCAGTCAGGCCCGCGCTGGGGGGCAGTCAGGCCCGCGCTGGGGGGCAGTCAGGCCCGCGCTGGGGGGCAGTCAGGCCCGGATGGCCCGCCGTGACATCTCGCCCTCGATCTGGCGCTCGGCCTCGACGTAGGTGTCGATCTCCTCGCGCAGCCGGTTGGCCTCGGGCGTGTAGAGGTGGACCTGCTGCTGGAGGACGTAGCTGAGGCGGCGGCTGGTCATCCGCACGTGGTCGAGGTTCTTCATCAGGACGAGCGGATCCATCGCCGCGAGGTCGTCCGGGTGGAACATCGGCTTCATGGCCGGAGTGTAGCGGAGGCCCAGCCGCGCGGCCCAGCCACAACGGCCCGTCCAACCGTACGGCCCTGGCGCAGACGAGCCGCGCACGCGGTCACCCCAGGCGCGGCCCGTCCCAGCGCACGGGCAGCCCGGCCCCCGCGAGCGCACGGCGCCGGCCGGCCTCCGTGGCGCCGAGGACCAGGATCCGGTCCGTCTTCGTCGCCTGCCCCGCCGCGTCGCCCCAGAGCTTCGTCATCTTGCGCGGGGCCGCGACCGGGTCGAGCACGATCCCCGCAAGCCGGTAGCCCTCCGGCTCGGCGGCGGCATCCCAGACCGCGTCGGCCAGCCCCACGCCGTCGCCGATCCGCTTTCCCTTGTCGGCCTCGACGTCGCCGATCACAAGCACGATCACGGCGTCGTCCGCGAGCGCGGAGCGGAGGCCGGCGAGCGTCTCACGCAGGAAGACGAGGTACGGCTCACGCCGGTGCGCGTCGTCGAGGGTCCGGTCGATCTCCGCCGCGTCGAACCCGAGGAACCAGGCGCGCAGCCAGTTGTAGTAGCCGTACTTGAGGACGCGGAGGTAGGGCGGCGAGGTCACCACGAGGCGCGCCCGGTCGGGAAGTGCGCGCTCCCGCAGCGCGGCTCGCATCCGCGAGCCCGCATCGCGGGCGTCGCCACGGAGAGCCAGGCCGCGGATCGCCGGTCGACCGTCCCGATCGAGCCGTCCGAGCTTCTCACCGAGGCAGGCGAAGACGTCACGGTCGGCGCCCACGAACGCGGTCCGCCGGGCGAAGTCGCGGACGTAGCGCGGGGCCATGCTGAACGTGTTGGGCATCAGCTCGGAGAGGTAGGAGCGGCTCTTGCCGTGGAGGATGCCGGTCGCGGCCGCCGCCAGGAACCGGTCGGTCCGATCCGCGAGATCGAGGTGGCTTCGGACGAACAGCAGCTGGGCGAGCGTCCGCGGGTGATAGGCGAGCGCGACCTCGAGCGGGAGGGGCTCGTCGGCCTGGCGCACGGACTGGCCCGATCCGGCCCCGGGGACCGCGAAGCCGAGCACCGGTTCGGCATGCCCGCCTCTGCCCGTCGCCGGTGCGCCGGCCGCCAGGGTTCGAGCCGCCGCCTGGGCCAGCCCCGCCCCGAGCGCCTCCCACCCGGCCGCTTCGAACGACCAGTCGATCCGCAACCGCGCGAGCCGTGCGCCAGCCTCGCCCGCCGTGGGCGGGTCCACCTTCGCGGCGGTCAGGACGTGTGCAAAGGGGTTGAGGTCATTGCCGACACCAAGTCGACCCTCGACGCACGCCTGCAGCGCGACGGTGCCGCGACCCGCGAACGGATCCAGCACCACGTCGCCGGGCCGGGAGTAGCGCGCGATGAACGCATGCGCGAGGGCCGCGGGGAAGCTCGCGAGGTACGAGCACATCGGGTGGAAGGCGTGTCCCCAGAGGCGGGCGCGGTCCTTCCAGTCGGCCTCGATCGGAAGGCGCGGGAGCTCGCGGACGAGGTCCAGGTCGAGCTGCGCGGCGGGCATGGGCGTCGCGGCCGAAAGGGGCGTTGCGACCGGCATTGGTATCGCGGCCAGGCGAGCGTCGCCCCATTCCGGGATACCCCGGATCTTGATCGGCGGCCGGAGGTTAGCCGGGCGGCCCGGAGCGAGCGCTGCCGTGGCGAGTGGGCCGACGGCCGCGGCAAGCTGGCCGGCGGCCGCGGCAAGCTGGCCGGCGGCCGGGACCGGAGGTGCATCGTCGCGC
>JADGQH010000289.1 GCA_017881985.1 Chloroflexota bacterium
CGCCGACGCGCTGCGCCCGGCGCGACCGCTCGTCGGCGAGTCGCCGATCGGCGTGGCGCGCCTGGCCCGGGAGGATCAGGACACGGAGCCCGACGCGGAAGCGTCCGCGGAGCCGGGCCTCGGCGCCCCACCGTGGGCGAGCAGCTCGGCCGTTGTCCCGGGCGCGGGCCGCCCGGCGGGCGCGACGGGACCCGGATGGACGAGCGAAGCCATGCTCGGCGGTCCCGGGAGGACCGGCGGATCCGAGGTCGGGGGCGTCGCAGCCGTCCAGCGCGCCGCCGCGGCGTCGACCGGAGTCGGACCGGCTGCCCAGGTCCGACCGTCGGCAACGAGAAGCGCGACAACTGCGATAGCGCCCATGGTCGCCGCGCGCGCCTTGCGTTCGAGCCCGACGGCGTCGATCGCCGGTCCCGCGCGGCCCGCCGCGGACGAATCGACGCCCGTCATGGCGCGGATCGCCGTTCCGCCGTTCGGGACTCGCGCCCCACACGCCGCTTCGGGCCCCGACTCCGCGTGGGCCGGCCCTGCCGGCGACCCGTCCGCTCCCAGCGGCGCCGTCCGGCGGGACGAGCGCCCGGTCGTCTCCCGCGCCGCGCTGGGTGCCGGTCGAGGCCCGACGTCGGCCGTGCTCTCCGCGCTCCCCCTGGCGCATGCGGCGGCCGGCGCGGCCGGGTCGTCCTGGGCGTCCGGGCCGGACGCGATCCCGGCCGGACAATCCGGCGGTGCGCTCGGCTGGACATCCGGGGCCGGGTTCGCGAGCGTCGCCCCGACACCGGGCCCGTTCGTCCAGCGTGCCGTCCAGATCGACGAGGTGACGGTCACGCCGGCTGGCGGGGGAGCAGGCGCCGGGGAGTCGGGCGCCGCGGGTGCGGGCCAGTCCGGCTCGACCGGAGCGGCGGCCGCGGCCGGGGGAGCCGCCGGCACCGACTACGAGGAGCTCGCGGAGCAGGTCTACGACCGGATCCGTGGCCGCCTGACGACCGAGCTCCTCCTGGATCGCGAGCGCACCGGAACGCTGGTCGACGGGTGAGGACCATGACATCCAGCGTCGCCCGGAGGTCACGATGAGCGATCCAGGGTACGGCCTCGTCCTTCGCTTCAAGGTCACCCTGGACGACCACACGGACCTTGGCGCCTGGACCAAGTGCGAGGGGCTGAGCGTCGAGTACGACGTCCAGGAGGTCAAGGAGGGCGGCCAGAACGACTTCATCCATCGCCTTCCGGGCCGCGCGAAGTACCAGAACATCAAGCTGACCCGGCCGATCGACAAGGACACCGGCAAGGTGGCGGTGTGGCTGGCGTCGGTTGCGAGCGACCCGAAGCGTTCGACCGCCGAGATCGAGCTGCTCGACTCGGGCGGCACCAAGGTCACCTCGTGGAAGCTCGCCGGCGTCTACCCCGCGAAGTGGACCGGGCCGACCCTCGACACCGGCACCAACCAGGTCGCGCTCGAGATCCTCGAGCTCGTCCACAACGGGTTCACCCGCTGATGCTCATCGGTGGCGGCCAGCTGGAGCACGCCGTGCTGCGGGTCGAGGGCGGCCCGCAGGCACCGGCCGACGGCGGCGAGCCCGTCGGCGAGCTCCGCTTCATGTACAACCCGGCCGAGATCACCACCAGCAAGGCGGCCAACTGGAACCGCCCGCCGGCCCGCGGAGCGCGATCGTCGAGCAAGCCCGAATACCACGGGGCGGGGCCGCAGAGCGTCCAGATGGAGATCTGGTTCGATGCCTGGGACAGCCCCGACGCGGACATCACCGCGAGCGTGAAGGGGCTGATGAACTGGACCAAGCCGACCAAGAAGTCGATGGCCAGCGCGCCCCAGCCCCCGATCCTCAACTTCGAGTGGGGCGCCAGCAACGTCTTCCAGGGCTTCCGGTGCTTCCTGAAGTCCGTCTCGGCGAAGTACGTCCTGTTCAAGCCTGATGGCACGCCGATCCGGGCCAGCTGCACGCTCAGCCTCGAGGAGGTGCCGGAGGAGACGCCGGCCCAGAACCCGACATCGGGGTCCCGCGAGAGCCGCCGCAGCCACGTGCTCGACGACGGCGACAGCCTGGCCGGGATCGCCTACCGCGAGTACGGCGACCCGAACCTCTGGCGCGGGATCGCCGCCTTCAACGCCATCGATGACCCCCTGCGCGTCGCGCCGGGGACACGGGTCCTCGTGCCCTCCCTCGTCGAGGCGAAGCAGCTCGCCAGCCGGGACGCCTGAGCGATGCCCGAGAGCCAGGTCGCCACCTCCGTTCGCATCGAGATCGACGGCCAGCCGCTCGATCCGTCCGTGGTGTCCAGCGTGCTCCACGTCATCGTCGACGACCACCTGCTGCTGCCCGACACGTTCGAGATCGCGCTCCAGGAGACGCCGCCCAAGGACATCGCGGAGCAGGCCCACGTCAAGGTGGGCGCCACGGTCGTGATCTCCGGGAGCGCCCTCGGCGAGACTGCGCCGTCACGCCTCATCACCGGCGAGATCACGGCTCTCGAAGGCGAGTACCGCGAGACGAAGGCTCCCACCCTGGTTGTCCGGGGGTACGACAAGGGCCACCGCCTCATGCATGGCCGGAAGTCCGTCGTGTTCCGCCAGCAGAAGTACTCGGACATCGCGCAGGCCATCGCGTCGGGGTTGGGTCTGGACCTCGGCTCGATCAAGGATTCGCTCGACGTTCCCCCGTACGTCCTCCAGGCGGGCAGGACGGACTGGGAGTTCCTCAACGACCTGGCGGACGAGATCGGCTTCCAGGTCGCCGTGACCGACGGGCTGTTCACGTTCGGGCCGCCACCCGAGGCCTCCGCGGCTCCGGGCCCCGGGGACCTCGACAGCACCGACGAGCTCCAGCTCGTCTTCGGCCAGGAGCTGTTGGAGTTCCGACCGAGGGTCACCGCGGCGAGCCAGGTCGCCACGGTCAGGGTCGCCGGCTGGGACATGAAAACGAAGACGGACCTGATCTCGGAGCAGCCCGCCGCCACGATCAGCGTGGAGCTGCCGGACTCGCCGTCCTCGATCGCCGCCATCTTTGGCTCGCCCGTCTATTCGACCGGGAACCGGCCGCGCACCAAGCAGACCGTGGTGGACGCCGCGGCCAAGGCAATTGTCGAGCAGATCGGGAGCGCCTTCGCGGAGGCGAACGGGATCGCGGTGGGCAACCCGAAGCTCAAGGCCGGCGCGTCGATCAACGTATCGATGGTGGCCCTGCCCTTCGCCGGGCGGTACACCCTCACCCACACCCGCCACGTCTTCGACAAGAAGGGCTACCGGACCACCTTCGAGGTGAGCGGGCGCCAGGAGCGGACGCTCCTGGGTCTCGCCTCCGGTGGCGGCGGCGGGGGAGCCGGCGCGGGCGGCGGCATGGCCGGCGTGCAGGTCGGGGTCGTGACAGAGAACGCCGACCCGGACAACCTCGGCCGGGTCCGCGTCCACCTTCCCTACCTGGGCCACGATTTCGTGACGGACTGGGCCCGGGTCGTCGCCCCCGGCAACGGTGCCGACCGCGGCTTCGTGTGGATTCCCGAAATGCACGACGAGGTCCTCATCGCGTTCCATCACGGGGACATCAGCGAGCCGTACGTGCTGGGCGGCCTGTGGAACGGCGTCGACGCACCCCCGCCGATCGAGGTCGACGGCGGCAAGCTGAACGGCCGGAAGATCGTGAGTCGCGACAAGAACGAGATCTTCTTCTGGGACAAGCCGGACAACTCGACCCTCGGCATGGCGACCGCCGGCTCCGAGGTGATCGCCCTTCTGAACCGCCTCCAGAAGGAGTTCGAGGTCACGTCGGACGGCAAGATCATCCTCAACGCGACGGGCGACATCGAGATCACCGCC
>JADGQH010000290.1 GCA_017881985.1 Chloroflexota bacterium
CAGACGGGCCCGTCGGCCCTGGCGCTCGCCTCGGACCCGGGCCCGGCCCGGCAGAGCGTGGGCTACGTGGGCACGTCGGACGGCTGGCAGGACTTCGCGGCGAACGGCCGGATGGCGTGGACGTACGGGACCACCGACGCCGGCAACGTCGCGGGCATGACGGAGCTGATCCTCGCGGACGGCGTTGCGCGGCTCGCCCTCGGCTTCGGCACGCGGCCGGAGGAGGCGGGCCTCGAGGCGTGCGCTGCGCTGGCCGGCCATTTCGAGAACGCCTGGAACGAGTACGTCGGGAACTGGCACGGGTTCCTGCGGACGGTCAGCAGCCCGTCGGAGAATCTCGCGGCGGAGGATCGCGCGCTCTACCTGGCGTCGGCGGCCGTCCTGCGAACGCACGCCGACCGGACGGTCCCCGGGGCCATCGTGGCCAGCCTCTCGATCCCGTGGGGCAACACCCGCAACGACCTGGGCGGCTACCACCTGGTCTGGTCGCGGGATCTCGTCGAGTCCGCCGGTGCGCTCGTCGCGCTGGGCGCGCAGCGCACGGCTCGCCGCACGCTTGCGTACCTGGTGGCGACCCAGGAGCCCGATGGATCGTGGGTGCAGAACCAGTGGGTGGACGGGGTCGCGTACTGGTCGGGCGTCCAGCTCGACGAGGCCGCCTACCCGATCCTCCTTGCCGGCGCCCTCCGGCGGGGCGGCGGCGTGGAGCTGCACGGCATGTCGGGGATCGACGCGGCCGGGTTCGAGCACCTGCTCACGGAGGACGCGCTCGAGCACATGATCGCGTCGGCCGCGGGCTTCATCGCCCGGACCGGGCCCGCGACGCAGCAGGATCGCTGGGAAGAGGACGCGGGCCTGACGCCCTCGACCCTGGCTCCGGTCGTGGCCGCGCTGGTCGTGGCCGCGGATCATCAGCCGGAGCCCGCGGCGACCTACCTCCGCGAGCTCGCGGACGACTGGAACGCCTCGATCGAGGAGTGGACCTACGCTCGCGGGACGCGGCTCGCCCGGGAGCACGGCGTCGACGGCCACTACGTCCGGATCGCGTCGCCCGACGTGCTGGCCGGTGCCCCCATCTCGACTCCCGTCCCGGTCCGGAACCGGCCGCCGGAGGCATCCCTCGTCGCGGCCGACGAGATCGTCGGCACGGACTTCCTGGCGCTCGTGCGTTTCGGCCTGCGGATGGCCGACGACCCACGCATTCTCGCGACCGTGACGGTGGCCGACGCGGAGCTGCGAACCGAGACGCCGAGCGGGCCCGTCTGGCATCGCTACAGCGGCGACGGCTACGGCGAGCACGAGGATGGCAGCGCCTTCGATGGCACCGGGATCGGCCGGGGCTGGCCGCTCCTCGTCGGCGAGCGAGGCCACTACGAGCTGGAGGCCGGGCGCGACGCGCGGCCGTACCTGGAGGCGATGCGGCGGATGGGGTCCTCGGGCGGGATGCTGCCCGAGCAGGTCTGGGACGCCGAGGCCATCCCCGCCCGCGGCCTGGCCCCGGGTCGGCCGAGCGGCTCCGCGATGCCGCTCGCGTGGGCCCATGCGGAGTACGTCAAGCTCGTCCGGTCGATCGCCCTTGGCCACGCGATCGACCGTCCCGCCGCTGCCTGGCACCGCTACCACGGCGTCGCGCCGAAGGCGACGCGCGCGACCTGGCGGTTCGCAGCGCCGCGCCCGACGATGGTCGCGGGGCGACTCCTTCGCGTGGAGCTGCTCGCCCCCGCCCGCGTGCACTGCTCGCTCGACGGCTGGCGGACCTGGATCGACATCGACGCGCGCGACACCGGCGTCGGGATCTGGGTGGCCGACGTGCCGGGATCGGACCGGCTTCGCCCGGGCGACGCCGTCGTGTTCACAGTCTGGTGGCCGCAGGCCGGGCACTGGGAGGGCCGAGACTTCCGCGTCTCGGTCTCGGAGACCGTCGATTCCGCCTGACCCGGTTCGTCGCCATCACGAGGGCAGCAGCCGCTGCTCCATGTCATCCCCTCGGAGAGGAGCCTGACGATGGCGAAGTACCTGCTTGCATACCGCGGCGGCGGCATGCCCGATAGCCCGGAAGAGGGCGCCAAGGTGATGGCCGCCTGGGGCGCGTGGTTCGGCCAGCTCGGCGCGGCGGTCGCGGACCCCGGAAACCCGATCGGCAAGGCGAAGACCATCAATGCAGACGGCTCCCTGGCCGGCGACGGGCACAGCTCGCTGAGCGGCTACAGCGTCATCAGCGCGGACAGCCTGGACGCGGCGATCGCCCTTGCGAAGGGCTGTCCCGTGCTCTCGGGCGGCGCGACGATCGAGGTCTGCGAGACGTTCGAGGCGATGTGACCGGGCCGCCGCGTCCGGCGGCGGAAAAGAGTTGAGGGAGGCTGGCCGGGGGCTGGCCAGCCTCCCTCGATTTCCCCGGGGGGCGGGGGTTGATATCGATCGGGGCACGGGCCCGAGGGCACCGCCCGCGGCGCCCGAGGGCACTGTCCGGGGCGCTTGGAGGGACCGTCCGAGGCGTCCGCGCCCGGTTGGCGAGGACGATCGGCTGGCGCAAGGATGACCAGCGCGACCCGGTGGCGACTACGAGCCAAGGTCGCTCGCAGCGTCGGACCAAAGGCCCAATCCGGATCAGACCTTGGTCTGATCACGTCCAGGCTCCGCGCCCTGCCGGACCGGCTGCGATCCTGGGATCCTCGGGCGCGGCCACCTTGATCGGACGCGCGTAGGCGAAATCCGGATGGCCGCCGCGATCGGCGGGCGGCAAAGCTCGAGGGAGGCCGGCTGGGGGCGAGCCGGCCTCCCTCGATTCCCCCGGTGACGGGGTCTGGGGATTGCGTATTCGAGCTGGGAGCAAGCCCGCGCGAGGATGAGCCCCGGCCGCTGGCGCGCCTACGAGCAGAGGTCGCGATCTGGGTCCGACCCTAGATCGGGCGCCGGTCAGACCTTCGTCGCACCCGGCCGCGAGCCAAGGGCCCCTATCCGCCCGCCGGGGAGGTCCGTACAATCGCGCGACGGATAGCCCGTCAGGTCGAGGAATGCCCGGTGGAACACGACCGCCTCCCGCCAGGACGGCGGCGCCGCCGCCCGTGGGAGGCGCTCTCGGGCAACGGCTCGTCGCCGTCGCTCGCCCGCCGTTTCCTGCTGACCTACGGGATCATGCTGACCGTCGCGACGGTCGCGATCGGCTTCTGGGTCGGCCAGCAGATCGAGGATGGCGTCCTGAACCGGACGGCCGCGGTCACGGCCGTCTACATCCACAGCTTCGTGGCTCCCGAGGTCCAGTCCCTCACAACCCAACCGACGCTCGATTCCGGCGAGCAGGCCGCCCTCGCCCGCGTACTGGCCGGGACGGAGCTCGGACAGCGACTCGTCGGCTTCCGTATCTGGTCGCGCGACGGCACGGTCGTGTACAGCCCGATCGCCCAGCTCGTCGGGCAGCGGTTCCCCCTGATCGGCAGCCGCGCCCGATCGTTCGAGGGCGCCGTCACGGTCGACATCAGCGACCTCTCGGATCCCGAGAACGTGTTCGAGCGCCAGCGCTACAGCCGCCTCGTGGAGATGTACGTGCCGATCCTGCAGAACGGGTCGGGCGAGGTCCTCGCCGTCGCCGAGTTCTACCAGCTGCCGGACGAGATCGACGCCGAGGTCTTCAACGCGCGCATCCGATCCTGGGCGCTCGTCCTGTTCGCGGCGGTGGCATCGTTCGTATTGGTCGCCGCCATGGTCCTCCGGACGAGCCGGACGATCGCGCGCCAGGAGACGCGGCTTCGCGACCAGGTCGGAGAGCTGTCGGGGCTGCTCGCCCAGGTGGAGGACCTGAACCTGCGCAT
>JADGQH010000075.1 GCA_017881985.1 Chloroflexota bacterium
TCGAGGCCCAGGTCGACGTGCGCCTCGACAGCTGGCGGGGCGGTCACGCGGCCGCGCGCATGCGACCAGCGGCCGGCCGCGACCCCCTCGCCACGAGCTGCGGAGCCGACTGGGTCGTCCGGCATGCCGCCGGCGAAGAAGGTCCGGAAGAAGTCGGAGAAGTCGCCGCCGTCGCCGCCGTCGCCGGCGAACTCGAACCGGATGCCGCCGCTCCCCGCTCCGGCGCCGCTCGTCCCCGAGCGCCGACTCGCGCCGGCCCCGCGGCCCGCGCCGGCGGCCGACCCGAACCCCGCAAAGGGACTGCCTGGGCCAAAGGGGTCGCCGCCCGGCCGCGCTCCCGCCCGGGCATAGTCCTGCCAGTGGACGCCCATCTCGTCGTACTGCGCCCGCTTGGCGGGGTCGGCGAGGACCTCGTTCGCCTCGTTGACCTCCTTGAAACGCTCCTCAGCCGTCTTGTTGCCGGCGTTGCGGTCCGGATGATGAACGCGGGCGAGCTTCCGGTAGGCCTTCTTGATCTCGGCCGGGGTGGCGGTCTTGGGAACGCCGAGGACCGCGTAATAGTCCCTGTACTCCATCGACGCCCTCGTTCAGTCGGGCCGATACCGGCCGCCGGGCCGGGCCGTGATCAGCGGCCCGACGCGATTGCCGCCGGCTGGTCGGCCGGGAAGCCCGGCCGACCAGCCGGCACCGCGAGGGGCTCGGTGAGCTTCTCGTCGCCGCCGGAGCCGGGGGTCCGGGGCTGGAGCGGCTGCGGATGTCGCCGCAGGGCCGCGTCCAGCACCTGGTCCATCGAATCGACGAGGACGACCTTGATCTGCTTCCGGATCTCGTCGGGGATGTCCCGGAGGTCCTTCTCGTTCTTCTTCGGGAGGATCACCATCCGCGCGCCGGACAGGTGCGCGGCGAGGATCTTGCTCTTCAGGCCGCCGATCGGAAGCACCCGCCCGCGGAGCGTGATCTCGCCGGTCATGGCCATGTCCTTGCGGACCGGAATGCCGGTAAGCGCGCTCACCATCGCCGTGGCCATCGTGATCCCGGCCGACGGGCCGTCCTTCGGGATCGCGCCGGCCGGCACGTGGATGTGGAGGGTGTGCTTCTCGAAGACCTCGCGCTCGATCCCGAGCTTGGTGGCATTGGCCCGGATCCAAGACAGGGCCGCCCGGGCGGACTCCTTCATGACGTCGCCGAGCTGGCCGGTGAGGATGAAGTCCTCGCGGCCCTCCATCTTGGTCACCTCGACCGCGACGATGTCGCCGCCGACCTCCGTGACGACCAGTCCGGTCGCGGCGCCGGTCTGATCCTCGGCCTCGAGCTCGCCGTACTCGAAGCGCGGCGGGCCGAGGAAGTCGACCAGCTTCCGACGGTTGACGGTGGTCTTGCGCTTGCGGCCCTCGGCAACCTGCCGGGCGACCTTGCGCATGATGTTGGCCAGCTCGCGCTCCAGGTTCCGGACGCCGGCCTCGTGGGTGTAGGCCTGGACCAGCTCCACGAACGTGTCGTCCGTGATCTCGATCCGCTTGTCGGTCAGGCCGTGGTTGTGGAGCTGCTTCGGGACCAGGAATCGCTTCCCGATCTCCACCTTCTCGCGCTGGGTGTAGCCGGGCAGCTGGACGACCTCCATCCGGTCGCGCAGGGGCGCCGGGATGGGATCGAGCAGGTTCGCCGTCGTGATGAAAAGGACCTTGCTCAGGTCGAACGGCACCTCGAGGTAGTTGTCCTGGAAGGTGTTGTTCTGCTCCGGGTCGAGGACCTCGAGGAGCGCCGACGAGGGATCACCGCGGAAGTCCATGCCCAGCTTGTCGACCTCGTCGAGCATGAAGACCGGGTTGTTGGAGCCGCTCGTCTTGATGCTCTGGATGACGCGTCCGGGCAGGGCCCCGATGTAGGTGCGGCGGTGGCCGCGGATCTCCGCCTCGTCGTGGACGCCACCGAGGCTCATCCGGACGAACTTGCGGCCCATCGCGCGGGCGATCGACTTCCCGAGCGAGGTCTTGCCGACGCCTGGCGGGCCCACGAAGCACAGGATCGGGCTGCGGATCGTCGCCGCCAGGGTGCGGACGGCGAGGTACTCGAGGATGCGCTCCTTGATCTTCTCGAGCCCGTAGTGATCCTCGTCCAGGATTCGGGCAGCCTCGCGAATGTCGAGGTTGTCCTCCGTGGACGTGTTCCAGGGCAGCCCGACGAGCCAGTCCACGTAGGTGCGAATGACGCCGACCTCTGGCGAAGCGGACGGGATGCGGGCCATCCGGTCGACTTCCTTGAGGGCCCGCGTTCGGACCTCGTCGGGCATCCCGGACTGCTCCACCTTCTCGCGAAGCTCGTGGATCTCGGCCTGCTGCGGGTCGTCCTCGCCCAGCTCGCGCTGGATCGCCTTGAGCTGCTCCCGGAGGATGTATTCGCGCTGGGTCTTGTCGAGCTCCGACTTGACCTCGCTCTGGATCTTCCCCTTGAGCTCGAGGATCTCGACCTGGCGGTTGAGGAACGTCGAGACGAGCTTCAGGCGCTCGACGACGTCGATCGTCTCGAGGAGCTCCTGGCGCTGCTCGGTGGACATGTCCGGGCTGTAGGCGACCATGTCGGCGAGCAGGCCCGGCTCGGTGATGTTGCGCGCGGCGACGGCCGCTTCCGGCGGAACGGGCGCACCCGACTGGACGTACTGGTCCATCTGCGCCTGGACGGTCTTCATGAGGGCCGTTACGGCGAGGTCCTTCGGGGAGGCGTCCGGGAGCTCCTCGACGGTGGCCACGAGATGCGGGCTGGTCGAGACGAAGCCGAGCACGCGCAGGCGGCTCTGGCCCTGCACGATCGCCCGGACGGTCCCGTCCTGGAGCTGCACGACCTGGGCGATCTTGGCGAGCGTCCCGATGGGGTAGAGCTCGGTCGGGTCGCCGATCTCCTCCATCTCGGCATGCCGCTGGGTGACCAGCGCGATGAGGCTGCCCTCCGCGACCGCGGCGTTGAGCGCGTTGACGCTCTTCTCGCGGCCGACCTGGAGGGGCACGATCATCTCGGGGAAGATGACCGTCTCGCGAAGGGCCACGAGCGGCAGCTCGCGGGTCCTGATCTCGGACGGTCGCGACACGTCCTTCTTGGCTCTCGGCATCACGCCCTCCTGGCGCGTCTGGGACGCTGGTGCGCCCCGGTTCGTGGGACCGGCCCGATGGCCGGGGCCCCTGTCCGGGGGCGCGCTGCAGGTACGGAAGGTGTCATCCCGATCATTGCGCGGATCGGGGGCGCGGTGCGATGCAGGCGATTGTCAGATCCTCCGGGTCAGAACCCATGCGGTCCAGCGGGTTCGGGTTCGGGTTCGGGTTCGGCCGTGGCCGCGGCACCGCGGTCGCCGGCAGTCCATTCGTCCGAGAGGGCTTCAAGGATGCGGACCCCGAGTCGCTCTTCGAGCTCGAAGAGGATCCGGACCCCGGCCAGGTTGACCCCCCGGTCCTGGGTGAGGTGCCGGATCCACAGGATCCGGCGCAGGTCGTGGTCGGAATAGAGGCGGATGTTCGTCGGCGTGCGGGCCGGCTCGATCAGGCCCTCGTCCTCGTAGATCCGGAGCGTCCGCGGATGCACCGCGACGATGCGGGCCGCCACGGAGATCACGTAGACGGGGCGTTCGGGATCCGGGTCGAACCGGCTCCGCTGCACTGGTCTGTTCGCTCAGCGGCGGCTGCCCGCCCCGACGAGGTCGGGCTCGGGCTGGCTGTCAGTGGGGGCCGAGATCCTGGGTCCACGGAGCGTGAAGACGTCGTCCCATGGGCTCGCTCGATGGATCACGGTCAATGCTGGCACCTCCGGGTGCGGTGGCTGGATTGGCTCCCGCCGCGCGGGCCGGGTGGCCGAATCGATGGGGCTGGGGCCTCCCCGTCGACGTGACGGTGATCCATCAACCTGCCATCCTTCCGGACACGGGCGAAGTATGGAACCATGACAATGGCGTTGTCAAGAG
Source organism: Chloroflexota bacterium (assembly GCA_017881985.1). GTDB lineage: Bacteria > Chloroflexota > Limnocylindria > Limnocylindrales > CSP1-4 > CTSoil-043. Next base: position 3,947 of record JADGQH010000075.1, read on the forward strand.
TTCGGCGCAACGGTGTCCGTATCGGACCGCCGTGTGCACCCCATGACCACTGCGACCGGCGAGGACGCCCTGCACGACGGAAGCGTGCGTCCGGCGACCCGAACGACTGGTGGGCGGTCCCGGGGTGCAGCCCGTGATGCAGGATCGCGACCGGCGACGCGGCCGCCGGTCGCAGTGATCAACCAGTGCACGCCCGGGCCCAGGGAACGGCGCACAAGCCGCGCGGCGCCCGGGCTGCGGCGTGGGCTGCCCGCCGCGCGCCGCGCGCCGCGATCCTGCGGGGCTATGCGACCGGCAAGGCTCCGATGAGCATCCCGTGGAGGGCGGGCTCGCACTCGGCGCGGCCGGCGGCGATCACCTTGTCTCCCGCCCGGAAGACGGTATCGGGACCCACGGCCTGGGCGATCTCGTCCCGGACGAGGGCCACGACCGAGCACCCGCTCGGCAGCTGCAGCTGAAGGAGCGTCCGCCCGACCGCGGGCGACTCGACGGTGAGCTGCGCCTCGACGAGCTCGAACTCGTGGGAGAGCGGCGCCAGGTGCAGCAGCTCGTGGACCGGGATGTCCTGCTCGATCGAGCCGAGGATCATCCGGGTCGGCGAGATCAGCTCGTCCACCCCGAGATGCTTGAAGAGCGGCTCGTTCTTCGGGTTGTTGACCCGGGCGATCGTCTTCGGGACGGCGAAGTGGTGCTTCGCCATCTGGCAGATCACGAGGTTGTCCTCGTCGTCGCCCGTGACGGCGGCGACGACATCCGCGCGGTTGGCACCCGCATCGGCGAGGGCGCTTCCCTCGCAGCCGTCCTTCGCGACCACGATCGACCCGATCTCATCGGCGATCTGGTCGGCCCGACCGCGATCCTTCTCCATGAGCACGACTTCGTGGCCGGACTCGGAGAGCTCGCGGGTCAGGTAGTAGCCGACCTTCCCTCCGCCTACGACAAGGACGAACATCCTCAGGCCTCCCCGTGCCCGGTGGCCGCGGCGGTCCCGATGGGCGCGTGATCATGGTCGGCGCCCGGGCGCACCGACGGCTCGCTTCCAGACGGGAGCTTCATCGCGCCGAGCAGCGCGTCGACCATCATCGTGGTCCGGCACACCGTCCCGATTCCCAGCTCGGCATATGCCTGCGCGCGCATCGGATCGTTGACCTTCGCGTAGACGGTCCCGATGCCGAACGCCTCGCGGGCGAGCTGCGCCGCCATGATGTTCCGGTTGTCTCCCTCCGTCAGGGCAAGGAAGAAGTCGGCCCCGTCCGCGCCGGCGCGGCGGAGCGCCTCCTCGTCCGTGCCGTCTGCCCGAACCGCCTCGCCCCCGAACGTCGCCGGGAGCCGGTCGAACGCCCGGGTCAGGAGGTCGATGATGATCACGTCGTGGCCCGTGGCATCGAGCGCGGAGGCGAGGAACCCGCCGACGCGCCCGCAGCCGACGATGACCGCTTTCATGCGTGGATCTCCCCTGGCATCGGCTCGCGCACCACCCAGACGGCGCACGGCGCGTTCTTGAGCACATACGGGACGGTTCTCCCGATCGCGAAGTCCCCGCCGAATCGCTTCCGATAGGGAAGCCCGACGATCAGCAGGTCCGCCCCTCGTTCGACCGCCTCGTCGACGATCGCCGCACCCACGTCGCGGGCCTGGACCAGGACGGGCTCGAGCGTTCCGCGGAGGCGCTCGGCGATCCCCTCGGCCGAGTCGAGCACGCGCTGGGCGCTCTCCGAGCGGTCGGCGACGTTGGCGTCGAGGGGCAGCGTCCAGTCGATCTCGACGACATGGATGGCCACGATCTCCGCCTTCGTCGGGCGTGCCGTCTCGACCACGAGACGGACGATCCGATCATCGCACGGGCCGCCGTTCAGAGCGACGACGACGCGGGAATAGAGCGCGACTGGCTTGTCGGCCACGGGGCGGGGGCGACCTCTTGGTCAGCGTGACGGGACCCGGGTAGGCGGGCCGCGACGGGTGGGCTCCGTCGGCCCGAAACGATACCACCGAGGCCGACGAGGGGCGACGGGCGAGGGGCGAGGGGCGAGGGGCGAGGGGCGGGATTGTCTCAGTCGCCCGAGCTGTCCGGGGGCGTGTGCGGGTCGAGCCGCCCCCGACGCTCGAAGACCGCCGGTTCCTCTCCCCGATACGGGACGTTCGTGATGACGGTGTTCGGGCGGCCGAGCAGGGCCCGACGGAGCTGGCTGGTGGACTGGTTGTAGAGGATCCGTTCCCACCAGTGGCGCGGGACGTACTCCGGGATCACCACGAACGTGATCGGCGCATCCTTGTCCGGGGTCCAGGCCTGGTCGAGCACGTCGAGGTAGGCGAGGAATGGACCTGTCAGCGCCCGGTAAGGCGACTCCACGACGACCAGCGAGATGCCCGGGACCTGGCGCGCCCACTCGTCCCGGACCTGCTCCGCATAGGCATGGTCGTCGACGACGAGAACCGCTCGGACGTCGGGCGAGATCGACCGGCCGACGTTGACCGCCTGGACCACCGCCCGGCTCAGGCCATTGATCGGGACGACGACGCGCTCCTCCCGGTGCGGTGCCGCGACGACCTGGTCCGGACGCAACGCGAGCTGCCGGCGTGATGTCGCGTACTGCCGGTGGATGAACTGGAAGAGCAGCACGAGCAGCGGGATCAGGACGAGGACGAGCCAGGCGCCGTCACGGAACTTGACGCTCGCGACCACCAGGAGCACCACCAGGGTGAGCAGACCCCCGAACGCATTGACGATGGCACGCCACCACCAGCCGGGCTCGCGGACGGCCAGCCAGTGGCGGACCATCCCGGTCTGCGAGAGCGTGAAGCAGACGAAGACCCCCACCGAGTAGAGCGGGATGAGGGCGTGGGTGTCGCCGTTGAAGGCGAAGAGAAGCCCGAACGCGATGGCGGCCAGGAGCACGATCCCCCAGCTGAAGGCCAGCCGGTCACCCCGGAAGGCGAACTGGCTCGGCATGAACCCGTCCTGGGCCAGGATCGCGGCGAGCCGCGGGAACGCGTTGAAGCTCGTGTTCGCGGCCAGGAACAGGATCAGCGCTGTTGCCCCCTGGAAGATGTAGAAGAGGGGCGACGCCTGGCCGTAGGCAGACTGGGCGACGAGCGCGATGACGGTGGGGCCTCCCGAGTTGTCCTCCGACGGGAGGATCGCGAACGCGTGCGCGATGACCGTGACCCCGATGAAGATCGCCCCAAGCAGGAACGCCATGGTGACCATGGTGTTGGCCGCGTTCTTCGCCTCCGGCGGCTTGAACGCCGGGACCCCGTTGGCGATCGCCTCCACGCCGGTCAGCGCGACGGAGCCACCCGCGAAGGCCTTGAGCAGCAGGAAGATCGTCAGGACCTCGACGCCCGGACGCACGACCTCGGGCTGGGGCGGCACCACCGGCACCGTCCCGGTGACGATGCGCGACAGGCCGATCACCACGATCCCGATGGCGAGGGCGACGAAGAGGTACGTCGGGAAGGCGAAGATGTTGCCCGACTCGCGGAGGCCGCGCAGGTTGCCGATCGTGATCAGGGCGATCGAGACGAAGGCGATCTCGATCCGGTAGTCGTACGCGGCCGGGATGATCGACTGGATCTGCTGGATCGCCGACGCGGTCGAGACCGCGACTGTCATGACGTAGTCGATCAGGAGGGCGCCGGCCGCCACCAGCCCGGCCGTCTGCGAGAGGTTCTCGCGTGCGACGACGTAGGCACCGCCGCCGGACGGGTAGGCGCGGCACACCTGCCGGTAGCTGATCGAGACGACGGTGAGCAGGATCGCGATCGCGATCGCGACCTCGATGGACAGCGTGAGGGCCGCCGCCCCGGCGACCACGAGCACGCGAAGGATCTCCTCCGTCGCATAGGCCGACGACGAGATCGCATCCGAGCTGAAGATCGGCAGGGCGAGCTTCTTGGGCAGCCGCTCTTCCGCCTCGTCCTCGTTCGAGAGGGGGCGGCCGAACAGGGAACGGCGCAGGTTCGACCAGACGAGCGCGACGCCGGTGCGCGGCGCGGTCGCCGCCTCTTTCGCCGTGAGCATGCCCGCGCCGGTGTAGCGGAAGTACGGGGAATGCGGTCGATCCACGCGGACGCGCCGATCCCCGATCTTGCGCCCCTGCAGGGGCCGGCGGCCACCGATCATGCGAAGGTTGTCACTCGAGCGTGGGGGCCAGCGCTGTCGCGACGGCCGAGGGCAAGGCCATGGTTATACCACCACGGCCATCCGCCGCGGCGGCCGCCGGCGGTCAGAGCCCTCGTTCCAGGCGCGTCACGAGCCGAGCCGGAAGGCCGACTGCGCGCATCGCCGCCTGCGTCGCGGCGATCGGGTAGGCGACCCGGCGCCATGTCAGTGTCGACGTCGCCGTGTCCAGCACCATCGCGCTCGCGCGCGGGTCGCCGTCGCGGGGCTGGCCGACGCTGCCCGGGTTGGCGAGAACCCGTCGGTCGTCGAGGATCAACGTGGCGCCGTCCCGCGGCCCGAGCGTCTCCATCCGCCCGCCGTCGTCGCGGAAGGCGATGGGGATGTGGGTGTGGCCGTGGAAGAGATGCGGTGTCCCGAAGGCCGGGAGGTTCGCGCGGGCCTCGCTCCCCGTCATCACGTACTCCCAGGTTGGGTCGCGGGGACTGCCGTGGACCAGGGTGAGGCCCTGGCTTTCGCGCCGATCCGGGAGCGCGCCGAGCCAGGCGCGGGTCGCCGCACCGATCCGCCCGCCCGTCCACTCGATGGCGAGCCGCGCATCCGGGTTGAACCACTCCGCCATCTCCGGGTCGAGCGCCGCCGCGTCGTGGTTCCCCCGCACTCCGACAGCGCCCAGCTCCTGGAGGCGCGCGACGACCTCGTCAGGCTGGGGCCCGTACCCCACGACGTCGCCGAGGTGCCAGACGGCATCGACGGGCCCGAGCGCCGTCAGCACGGCCTCGAGTGCCGGCAGGTTGGCATGGATGTCCGAGAGGACCGCGATCCGCATCGGGGGAGCCTAGCAGCCTCGGGGCGTGGATCCGTCGCTCACCACGGGTGTCGGGCACGCTCCGCCGGAGGCCGGGGCCAGGCGCGAGTCGCGCGGCCCGTCTTGCGACAGACCACGAGGACATGGCCCGCCGGCGCGGGCGGCGCTGCGTCGATGACCTCGAGCGTGCCGCCGCCGAGCGCAGCCATGGCGGGCCCCGCCCGGTCGCGCTCCTCGCCGATCGCTGACCCTTTCCATGCCACCAGGATGCCGCCGGGCGCGAGCAGCGGGAAGGCGAGCTCGACAAGGTCCCCGAGCGATGCCACGGCGCGCGCCGTCACGGCCGGCCAGCGCTCCCGGTGGCGCGCGTCGGCAGCCAGCGTCTCGGCACGCTCCGCGGCGACGTCCACGCGGTCGGCGAGACCCAACCCTGCGACCGCCGTCTCAAGGAAGCGAGCCTTCTTGCCGATCGATTCGACCAGCAGCGCCCGTTCGGCGGGCAGCGCGATCGCGAGCGGCAGACCCGGGTAGCCGCCGCCCGAGCCGAGATCCACGAGCGCGCGGACGCCGCGCGAACGGAGCACGGGCAGCGCCGACAGCGCGTCGAGCACGTGAGCGGCCACCGCCGCGCCCGGATCGCGGATCGCCGTCAGGTTCACGGCGGCGTTCCAGGCAAGGAGCATGCGCACGTGGTCGGCGAGGGCCGCCACGGCCGGCAACGGGAGGTCGCCGAGGCCCATCGCCGCGAGACCTTCGTCGAGAGCGGCGCGGGCGTCCGGCGGAAGAGCGGGGCACCCGGACGGATCAGCCGGGAGCGGCGCGCGATCGTGCAGCCTCGGGACCCTCCAGCTGGATTCTCCGGCCCCGCTCCGACCGCGCCGTCTCCCGGCCGATGCTCGACTCGCACCGGGCCGCCGTGACATCGACGGTCTCACGCTGCCGGCGCGGTTCGCGGCCGGGTTTCCCCTGGGCCCCGCGCGGGCAACGGTCCCCGTCGTTGGTCCGCGGTCGATGCGGAGTGGGATCGTCCGTCCGGCCCACCCGGCGTGTCAACGGGCTTATCCACGAACTCGCGGACGCGGCGAGGGATTGTGGACAACCGGCCCGGCGCCCGATCCGCCTGTGGAGGCGTCGGTCAGCGCGTGGACCAGGGGGTCACGCGGGCCGCCGCAACGCGGCAATCACCGCCTGTTCCTCGAGGGCCAGCTCCTCGGCCTCGAGGATGGCGGCAAGGGCCGTCGCGATGGAGTCGTGGTCGCGGTCTGCCGCGCCGGGGAGCGCAAGCACGAACGTCGAGCCCGTCCCCGCGACGCTTGCTGCGCCGAGGTCTCCGCGCATCGCCCGGGCGAGGTCCCGCGCGATCGGCAGGCCGAGGCCGGTCCCGGAGATCCGATCGTGGCCGTCGAGGCGCACGAATGGCTCGAAGATCCGGGCCCGATCCGGGATCGCGATCCCCGGGCCGTCGTCGCGGACGATCACGAAGGCGGCGGTCGGACCGGCCCGCGCCTCGAGCTCCACGAGCCCGCCGCGGGGCGTGTACTTGACGGCGTTGGCGACGAGGTTCGTGATCACCTGCTCGACCCGGCGGCGGTCCCCCGTGGCTGGCCGCAGGCGCGGCGGCAGCGCCCGGACCAGCCGCAGCCCGGCGGCGTCCGCGATCGGCATCAGCGCATCGAGGACGTGGGAGCATGCCTCCGCGAGCGAGAAGGGAGCGATCGTGAGCCCGAGGCTTCCGGCCTCGATTCGGCTCATCTCCAGCAGGTCGCCGACGAGCGCCGCCATCCCTTCCGTGATCCGCCGACTGCGCTCCAGGAACTCGCGCTCGACGCCCGGGTCCGTCACCCGCCCGTCGAGGAGCAGGTCCAGGTAGCCGCCGAGGCCGGTCAGCGGCGTCCGGAGCTCATGGGCCACCATCGACACGAAGCGAGCCCGCTGCGCATCGCGGGCGCGGAGCTCCGCCCGCTCGCGATCGTCGGCCGCGCGGGAGGACGCGATCGACAGGGCAACCAGGATATTGCGGAGGCTGGGCGCGGGGAGCCTCCGCGTTACCGATTCGAGATCAACCCCAGGCGGCAGCTCGACCCCGAGGTGGACGCCGCCCGGGCCTATTACGGGCACCAGGACGTTCATCCCGCCCGGGACGCGCTCGCGGTCGGGACGCCTCTTCACGGCATCGCGCCGGGCGCGAACGACGCCAATGGGGGCGGCCCCGTCGGCCGCGCGACGTGCGGCAGAGCGGGGTGCGTGCGCGTCCAGCCACGCGGCGAGCGCATTTCCGGCGTCACCGGGCTCATCGGCCGCGATCGCGACCGTGACCCGCCGGACCGGCTCCTCGACCAGGAGGGCGGCATGCCGTGCACCGACGACGCGGGTAACCATCAAGAGGATGCCGGCGAGCTGCTCAACCGCGTCCCCCGGTGCCGCCAGGATGTCGAGCGAGCGCGCCAGCAGGGCCCGATCCTCGTGGACGGCCTGGTCTTCGCCGCGCCGGAAGGTCCCTCGACGCTCGCGAAAGGCGGGTGGCGCGGCGATCTCCGGGATGCTTCCTTGGATCGGCGTCCCGGTCGGCGGCTCGGTCGTGATCATCGACACGAGCGTGCTCCGGCCCACCACACGCAGCCACCCCTCCGAAAGGGCCCGCAGGGCGTCCGAAGGTACCCCCATCGAATCGCACAGCGTCGCCTGTCACGACGACGCGGGAGCCCCCGCCACGTCGCCCTCAGCCCCGGGACGCGCTCCGCACGGGTCGCCCAAGCGTGCGGCGGACCACGTCGAGCACCTCGTCCACGTACTGCTCGGCCTCGCCTCGCTCGGCCGCGGTCCGGATGCAGCCCTGGACGTGATCCTCCAGCACGAGAAGGCTGACGGCGTCGACGGCGGCACGCAACGCGCTCGTCTGCTGCAGGATGTCGACGCAGTACTCCTCGCGCTCGATCATGCGGGCGATCCCGCGAACCTGCCCCTCGATCCGGCTGAGCCGGCGAAGCAGCTGCGAACGGTCTCGCGAGTAGCTGTGGCGGAACGTGCCGGGCAGGCTCGCGGGTGGCGGGGCGGCATGTGCGGCGACCGACGTGGCATGCGCGGCGACCGACGTTGCGCCGGGCGCGGCGACTACCCGCGCGGGGCCCGGCGCCGCGCCGACCGGCGGGGCGGCATGCGCGGTCTTCTCGGTCGTCATGGCGGCGATCTCCTGCGGGCCCGGCTCGTGGACACAGATCAT
>JADGQH010000291.1 GCA_017881985.1 Chloroflexota bacterium
AAGCGGGCCACCTCGGCTCGTGCTGCCCTGACTTCGTCCGGGATTCCGGCCGCGGCGACGGTGCCCGCCGGCTGCCCCTCGTCGACCGGTCGTGGCCGCTCGGCGGGCCGCTGGCCGATCACGATGACGATCTCGCCGCGCCCGTCGATCCGGCCCGCCGCGGCAGCCTCGGACAGCGTGCCGAGGCTGCCCCGCAGCGTCTCCTCGTGGAGCTTGGTGAGCTCGCGGCAGACTGCCGCCGGTCGATCGGCGCCGCAGGCGGCGGCCAGGTCGGCGAGCGTCGCCGCGAGACGGCCGGGAGCCTCGAAGAGCACCGCGGTGCGCTCATCCGCGGCAAGCCGTTCGAGCCGCTCGCGCCGCTCGCGCCCGCGTCGCGGGAGGAAGCCCTCGAAGCTCCAGCGCGGCCCCGCGATCCCCGACGCCACCAGCCCGGCAAGGACGGCCGACGCCCCCGGGATCGGGATGACGCGGCCGCCTTCGGCCGCCCATGCAGCGACGAGGCCGGCGCCCGGGTCGGAGACGAGCGGCGTGCCGGCGTCGGTCACGAGCGCGAGGTCGCGGCCCGCCTGCAGGTGCGCGAGGAAGCCGGGGATCGTCGCCTCCTCGTTGCGAGCGTGGTGCGGCACGAGGTGGGTCGTGATCCCGTGGCGAGCGAAAAGGCGGCGCGTGATGCGCGTGTCCTCCGCTGCGACGAGCGGCATCGCCCGGAGGACCTCGAGCGATCGCAGGGTCACGTCGCCAAGGTTGCCGATCGGCGTCGCAACGACGTAGAGCGTGCCCCGCTCGCCCTCGGGACCCCCCGCGCTTCCAGCGGCGCCGACCTCGTCGTCGGTGGCGCGGCTTCCCGGGCGTCCGTGCCGGCCCGCGTCGGGGCTCACCGCCGCGCCGAGCCGGGCCTGCGGCGCGGGTAGAGGTAGTCGACGCCCGGCGTCCGGGGGCCCAGCTTCGCGACGGGCGGGACCTGGCGCTTGAACTCGGATGTCGCGACCATTCGCCCGATGCGCTCGACGAGGGCCGGCTCGAACCCCATGGCCGCGAGCTCCTCGTCGTTCCGGCGCTTGTCGATCATCCAGTAGAGGAGCCGATCGAGCAGCGGGTAGCTGAAGCCCGCCTCGGCTTCGTCCGTCTGGCCGGGCCACAGGTCCGCTGAGGGCGCCTTGCGGATGATCGCGTCGGGCACCCCGACCGCGACGGAGAGCTGTCGCACCTGGCTCTTGTAGAGGTCCCCGATCGGGTTGAACGCGCATGCGCTGTCGCCGAACAGCGTCGTATAACCGATCAGCGTCTCCGTCTTGTTGCCGGTCCCCACGACGAGACCCCGCCATGTGACCGACCGGTCGTACAACACGAGCATCCTCGCCCGCGCCATCGCGTTCCCCCGCCGGAGTGGCGATGCCTCGAGGGCATCCAGACCGCCCGCGCCCGGTACCCCGTCATGCCCGAAGTACCCATCCACGAGCGCCGTGATCTCGACGAGCTCGCTGGCGCAGCCGAGCCTCCGGACGACCTCCTCGGCGTCGCCTCGCGACGCGGGCGAGGACGCCCGGTAGGGCAGCAGCACGCAGAGCAGCCGGTCCGCCCCGATCGCCTCGGCCACGAGGAACGCGACGAGCGCCGAGTCGATGCCGCCCGAGAGCCCGACGACCGCCCGCTCGAAGCCCGCCTGCTGGAGCTGCGCACGGACGAAGGCCGTGATCACGCGACGCGCGATGCCGGTATCGATCGCGAGCTCCGCGGGAAGCTCGAACAGCGGGAGCGTCGGGTCTCCCGGTGGGGCGGTTGCCATCAGGCTCCTACCCTCATCGCGCCATCGGTGCGCCGGTGCCGTCCTCGGCGAGGCCGGCCCGTTCAGCGACGATCCGGCCGAGCTCGCGCACGAGCAGCTCCGGCCGCTCGTCGCGCAGGAGCGGCAGACCGATGCGCTCGCGCCGAATGCCGGCCAGCTCGATGTCGGCGAGAACGAGCGCCTCCTCGTAGAGCGGCGCTTCGACGATCACGTCCCCGGTTGGGCCAAGGACCATCGAGCCGCCCCAGAACGAGACAGACTCGTCCACCCCGACCCGGTTGCAGAAGACGACGACGCTCGTCGTGAGCTGGGCGTAGGTACGCAGGAGCGTTCGCCATGAGACCGCCGTCCCGAGGCCGCCGGCGTTCACCGCCGCGACGTCCCGGCCCGGCGACGATGCCACGTTGACGAGGATCTGGGCGCCGTCGAGCGCGAGGAGCGCGGGCACGCCGAGGTGCCAGAAGTCCTCGCAGATCGCGAGCCCGATGCCGACCCCGAGGCGCGACGGCGACGCTCGGAGCGCATCCCCCGCTGCGAAGAAGCGCCGCTCGTCGAAGAGCCCGTAGGTCGGCAGGTAGAGCTTGCGCTGGACGTGGCGGACGGCGCCATCCTCGAGGAGCGCGGCGGCGATGAAGAGCCGGTGATCGGTCGACTCCTCCACGAAGCTCACCACCGCGGAGCATCCGGCCGCCTCCGAGGCAAGCGCGATGAGGCGCGGGTCGTCGACCGCCATCGCGACCTCTGCTGCAAGGTCCTGGAGGTGGTAGCCGGTCAGGCCCAGCTCGGGGAAGACGATGAGCCCGGCCCCGGCGGCGCGCGCCTCGATGAGGAGCTCGCGGTGACGGTCGAGATTCGCGTCGAGGAGACCGAGCTCCGGCGCGAGCTGGGCGAGGGCGATTCGAAGCGGCTGCACGTCCCGAGCCTAATGCGCGGATGGTCGCTGGGGCGGCAGGGGCTGCGTCTGCGCGGCGGTCACTCCCGGTGCTTCGGCCGGCGGATTCGCCCCACCACTGATCGCCCTGCGCTGCGCGATCGAACCATCGACCTGTTCTGCGAAATGGCAGGCAACCTCATGGCCAGAGTCGAGGGTCCGGAGCTGCGGCTCGACCTCCACGCACTCTGCCGGGTTGCCCAGGCGCTCGCGGAGCCAGCACCGGGTGTGGAAGTGACAGCCGGGCGGCGGAGCAGCGGGGTTGGGGACGTCGCCGGTGAGGATGATCCGGCGCCTCCTGGACTCCACGGCAGGATCCGGGATGGGCACGGCCGAGATCAGCGCCACGGTGTACGGGTGCCGCGGGGCATCGTAGAGCTCCCGCGAGGGTGCCAGCTCGACGATCCGTCCCAGGTACATGACCGCGATCCTGTCGCTGATGTGGCGCACCACCGACAGGTCGTGGGCGATGAATAGGTACGTCAGCCGGAATTGCACCTGCAGTCGCTCGAGAAGGTTGACGATCTGGGCCTGGATCGACACGTCGAGTGCGCTCACCGGCTCGTCCGCGACGATAAGGTCAGGGTTGACCGCGAGCGCGCGCGCAACCCCGACGCGCTGCCGCTGACCACCGCTGAACTCGTGGGGATAGCGCTCCGCGTAGGAGGGATCGAGGCCCACGATCTCGAACAGCTGCTCGACCCGCTGGCGACGCTCGTTCCGCGTGCCGAGGCTATGAATATCGAGCGGCTCGCCGACGATGCCGCCCACGGTCATTCGAGGGTTCAGGCTGGCATACGGATCCTGGAAGATCATCTGCATGCGTCGGCGCACGCTCCGGAGCGCCGCACCCTCCAGGGTCGTGATGTCCTGTCCGTCGAAGACGATGCGGCCGGCCGTCGGACGGTACAGGCGCAGGATCGCCCGCCCCATGGTGCTCTTGCCGCATCCAGACTCGCCAACGAGGCCCAGCGTCTCCCCACGGCGGAGCGTGAGAGTGACGTCATCGACGGCGCGGACGTCACCCACGTGGCGCTCCACCACGATCCCCTG
>JADGQH010000292.1 GCA_017881985.1 Chloroflexota bacterium
CCGAGGCCTGGCCGCGTGGAGGGAGCGCCGAAGTCAGGATCAACCGGCCCGCTGATCGATATCAGGCCGGCTGATCGAATCCCGGATCGGCACGCTCAACTCGTCGCCGAAACTCGCTTTCGCCGGCGGACTCGTGCTCACGAGCCCGGATTTCATCGGCGGGCCTGATCGATATCAGCGGGCCTGATGAAATCGAGTTCGGGACGGGCGGGCCGGCCAGCCGGGCGTGCGCGGTGCGCGCGTGGCACCAGGGCGGGCCGGCCAGCCGGGCGCGCCGTGTCCTCGGCGCGGCGGCCCTGCCCGTCCCTACCCGGGGCATCAGAAGAGCGGCCAGGACCCCACGACCGCGTCCGAGGCCAGGTGCGGGCCGCGCGTCGCCACTCGCGGACCCAGCTGGAAGCGCTCCTCGTCGCTGCCGTCCTGGCCGCCGATCGGCAGCCCGTCCAGGCGCCCCACGACGTACTCGCCGATGCGCGGCCCGTGCTTGAACCCGTGGCCGGAACCGCCGCCGACCAGCCACACGTTCTCCCAAGCCGGGTGCCGGTCGATCAGGAAGTGGCGATCGGGCGTCGACTCGTACTGGCAGACCCGCGTCTCGAGGACGGGACGCTCGGCGAGCCCGGGGAAGCGCCGGCGCAGGTACGCGCGGGCGAGGCGCAGGTCGTCTGGGTCGGTGATCCGCTCGCCGTTGGACGGGTCGAAGCGCGGCCCGACCCGGTCGATGCCGATCTTGAACCCGCGCTCGTCGACGCTCGGGATGCCATAGCAGCCGCCCGCGTCGTCCGACCACGCGGGCAGGACGTCCCAGCGCCAGCGCGAATCGCCCTCGCCGGGGCCGAGGTAGAAGACCGGCTGGCGCGTCACAGCTATCAGGTCTCCGACGACGTCGGGGAAGACCTTCGGCAGCCAGGGCCCGGCCGCGAAGACGAACGAGCCGGCGCTCCAGCGGCGGCCCGTCTGGTCCACGACGTCGAGGAGGCGGCCGCCCTCCGACCGGCCCGGCCGCACAGCCGCCAGGGCATAAGCGCCGCCCGCGCGCTGGAACGCGGCGACCGTGGCCGCGACACCGCGCCGCGCCATCAGGAAGCCGGCCTCCGGCTCGAACACGCCGAACGCGGAGCCGGCCGGATCGATCACCGGCCATCGCGACGCGATCTCGGCGGGATCGAGCCGTTCGACGGGGATCCCGAGCGATCGCAGGGTCGCCTCGGAGTCGGCCTCCCAGCCGTCCTCGGATGCGGAGAACCAGAGGACGCCCGCGCGGTGGAAGAGGCGGACGCCCCATTCCTCCTCGAAGCGTTCCCAGTGCCGCAGTGCCCGGCGGGCCCAGCGCGCGTAGAAGCGATCCTCGCCGTGGGCGCTCCGGATGATCCGGTGCTCGTCGGACGACGTGGCGCGCAGATGCCCCGCCCCCCATGCGTCGAGGAGCGTCACGCTTCGGCCGCCGCCCCAGTCCTCGTCGGGCCCGGCGCCTCCGGCCTGCGCCCAGAACGCGGTCCAGGCGCCCATGACGCCCGCTCCCACCACGCACACGTCGGAGCTCGTCGGCAGATCCGCCGGGTTCGCCGGCGCCGGATCGATCACGGCGCGAGGGTCAGGGTCGTGACCGCGGCCCGACGGACGGCGTCCGGCGTGAACGGGAAGGGGAGCGTCCGGCCCGCGAGCCAGTCGTCGATGAGATCGCCGTAGTGGCGGTCCAGGGGGTTGCCGCTCTGCCCGGTCGTCTGGATGATCCGCGCACCGTCCAGGTCTCCCATGTCGATCGTCAGGCGGTACGACGGGATCGTGGAGGCCGCGAACGCGTCGAAGAGCGTGCCCGGCTTCGCGCCGGGATCCTTCGGGTCCGGATACCAGGCGCCGAGCGTGGTCGTGATGTTGTCGACCGCGTCGCTGGTCCCGGGCGCTCCGTACGGGCCCATGTCGAAGTACGCCTCGAGCGGCCCGATCCCGCTCTCGCCGAGCGTCTGCTCCCGGAACGTGGTCCGGTGCAGACGTCCCCAGGCCCAGCGACTCGGGTCTCCGAGCGCCGCACGAAGCTCGCTGCCCGCCGCGTCGAGAGCGCTTGCGACGCGCCCATCGAGCGTTTCGACGGCGGTCGTGTTCGGGTCGTCCCAGAAGACCGCGCCGGGATTCGCGAGAAGGGCGCGCAGCGCAACCTTGGAATGCGGGGAGCCGACGTAGCGCGGCGCGAGGACGCCGAGCCACGGGTCGTAGATCGACCGCATCAGGCGCCATTCGGCCACCTCGTACGCGCTGCAGCCGCGGCTGTCGAGGTCGCAGCGCCGATCCCACGATCGGATCAGGTCCTGGACCAGCCTGCCGTCCGCGCTGGTGGGCCGTGCGGCGAGCAGTGCCGGGATGACCGCATCGGCGCGCAGCAGGCGCGTGTCCGTCTGGATCGCCGAGAGATCAGCACGCGTGACGCCGCCGCGCTTGACCGCCTCGTCGAGGAGCTGCCGGATCCGCGTGGCGCGCCAGCCCGGATCCCATTCGCGCCCGATGAGGTACGGGTAGCGGGCGTCCACGGCCGCGTTGTTGGCGGTGACGATGATCCCGTCGGGCGGGTTGAGGGAGCCCGGCAGATCGTCGAACGGGATCCAGCCGGTCCAGTCATGGGCACCGGAAGCGCCGTCGACCGGGCGATCTCCCAGGTCGCCCTTCGGGCGGGTCGGGATGTGGCCCGGCACCTGGTACCCGATGTTCCCCGCGACGTCGGCGTAGACGAAGTTCTGTGACGGCGCCCCGTAGGTCCGTAGCGCGGCCCTGAACTCGTCGAACGACCCCGCCGCGTCGAGGCGGAAGAACGATTCGAGCAGGCCGTCGGGCGCCGCCGTCCCGGCCCAGCGCAGCGCGTAGAGCGTGCCGGTCGCCTTCAGGTCGTCGTCAACGTCCGAGAGGATCGGTCCGTGGACGGTCTCGCGGACGGTGATCGTGACCGGGTCGCCGCCCGCGACCTTGATCGTCTCCTGGCGGGTCGTATATGGCAGCGACGCCCCCTTGTAGAGGTAGTTCGCGGCGTTCTTCGGGTCGGGCGTCTCGACGAAGAGGTCCTGCACGTCCGGGCCAACGTTCGTGGCGCCCCATGCGATCTTCGCGTTGTGGCCCAGGATCACGGCCGGAACGCCCGGGAAGCTGACGCCCTGCACGTCGAACGGGCAGGCGGCCGAGACGGCCCGGCAGCGCAGGCCGTTCATGTACCAGATGCTCGGCATCTGGATCCCGAGGTGGGGGTCGTTTGCGAGCAGCGCGTGGCCGCTCGCGCTCTTCGACGGCGCCACGACCCAGTCGTTGGAGCCAACGCCCGGGTGGCCGAACGCGGTGTCGGACGTGTCGAGCCCGGCGAGCTCCCCGATCCCGGATGCGATCGCGTCGATGCGCAGGAGGCCGGTCACCGCCGCGGGGCTCGCGGTCGACGCCCCCTCGATTCCGGGCGCGGCGCCTGGCGAGGTCGAGGGTGCCGCGGTCGAGCTCCCGGCCACGCCCGCGGCCGGGGCACCGGCGACCGCGGCGCTGCCAGCGCCCGTGATTGGGCCGCCGCCGGTCGCGAGCGGCAGCTTCGAGCCCGCCCCGAACGAGCCGGCAGCGCCCGTGGGCACGGTCACCGGGCCGTCGGTCCCGAGCGCCGGCGCCAGCACGTCGGTCAGGGCCGGGCTGCCGAGCCGGGCGTCGCTCAGGACGCGGAAGATCTCGGCACGAAGGTTCCCTCCCAGGCTCCAGGCCTGGACCTTGCCGAAGACCACCGAGTCGATCGGCT
>JADGQH010000293.1 GCA_017881985.1 Chloroflexota bacterium
GAGGTGATCGCCCTTCTGAACCGCCTCCAGAAGGAGTTCGAGGTCACGTCGGACGGCAAGATCATCCTCAACGCGACGGGCGACATCGAGATCACCGCCACGGGCTCCGTGAAGATCAGCGGCACCGGTGGCGTGGAGATCAGCTCGCCCGCCAGCACGAAGGTGAGCGGAACCGGCCAGCTGTCGCTCGAGTCCAGCGGCGTGACGTCCGTCAAGGGCTCCATGGTCTCGTTGGGCTGAGGAGGACGGACATGGTCAACGACGAGTTCATCGGCGCCGGCTGGGCCTTCCCGCTCCGCGTCGACGCGGCCGGAGGGATCGCCCTGGTCACCCGCGAGCGCGAGATCGAGGAGAGCATCCGCCTGGTCCTGGGGACCGCCTACGGCGAGCGTCCGATGCGGCCCGAGTTTGGGTGTGCCATCCACGACGAGGTCTTCTCGCCGATCGACGCCTCCACGTTCGGCCGGATCGCAGCTGACGTCCGCCGCTCGCTGCGCCGCTGGGAGCCCCGGATCGACGTGCGCGAGGTGGAGGTCACGCGCGACCCCGACGAGCCCGCGACCCTCTACATCGACATCCGCTACGCCGTCGGGTCATCGAACGATCCGCGGAACCTCGTCTTCCCCTTCTACATGATTCCCGCGGAGGAGTGAGCGATGGCCCTGCCGGTCCCCAACCTGGACGATCGCCGCTTCCAGGACCTCGTCGACGACGCGAAGCGGCTCGTCCAGCAGCGCTGCCCCGAGTGGACCGACCACAACGTCTCCGACCCGGGCGTGACCCTGATCGAGCTCTTTGCCTGGATGACCGACCAGCTCCTCTACCGGGTCAATCGCGTCCCGGACCGGAACTACGTCAAGTTCCTGGAGCTGATCGGGATCCGGCTCTTCCCGCCGTCCGCGGCGCGCGGCGACGTCACGTTCTGGCTCTCGGGCCCGCAGCCGCAGGCGCTCCGCATCCCGGGCGGGACGCAGGCCGCGACGATTCGCACCGAGGCCGACCAGGCAATCGTCTTCACGACCCTCGATGACCTCCCGATCGTGCCGGTCTCGGTCACGGTCGCCTTCACGTCCGCCGATGAGAAGAAGTACGCCGACCGCACCACCGAGGCGCTCAACGCGCGCGACTTCCTGGCGTTCGAAAGCCAGCCGAAGCCCGGCGATCTTCTCCTCATCGGCCTCTCCGACCCTGCGCCGTCGAACGCGCTCCGACTGCGCTTCAAGTGCACGATCGAGGGCGTGGGGGTGGACCCAACCTGGCCGCCGCTCGCCTGGGAGGCATGGACGGGCGCGGACTGGGAGGCATGCGATCTCGACCTCGACACCACCGGGGGCCTCAACCGGGACGGCGACGTGGTCGTCCACCTGCCGGCGGGCCATGCCGCCTCGGTGATCGAGAAGACACGGGCGGGCTGGGTTCGTGCGCGCGTGACCGAAGCGGAGGAAGGGCAGCCCTTCTATTCCTCGTCGCCGAACGTGCGCGGCCTGGAGGCAGCCACGGTCGGCGGGACGGCGGCGGCCGTGCATGCCGACGTGATCGTCGACGAGATCCTGGGCGCGGCGGAGGGCGTGGCCGGTGGCCGGTTCTCCGTCAGGCATCGCCCCGTCGTGCCCGGCGACCGGCCGATGACGCTCGGCGTCTCCGACGACGAGGCTGGCTGGCAGGAATGGACCCAGGTCCCGGACTTCGCCGACTCCGGGCCCGACGACCGCCACTTCGTCCTCGATGCCGTGGCGGGCGAGATCTCGTTCGGGCCCGCGGTCCGCGAGCAGGACGGGACCGTGCGCCAGTACGGCGGAATCCCGCCGAAGGGTGCCCGCATCCGCGTCGATGCGTATCTCACGGGTGGTGGGCGGGAGGGGAACCTCGCGCCGCGGGCGATCAGCGTGCTCAAGAGCTCGATCGCCTACGTCTCCCGGGTCGAGAACCGCCGGCCCATGGCGGGCGGGGTGGACGGCGAGGATATCGAGAACGCGAAGCTGCGCGGCCCGATCTCGCTCCGCACGCGCGGACGCGCCGTGACCACCGAGGACTTCGAGCACATCGCGCTCGAGGCGGCGCCCGAGCTGGCCCGGGTCCGGGCCGTGGCCGCGGGCGACGGGGTCGACGCGGGCTCCGTCCGCGTCCTCGTCGTGCCGGCTGCCGAGGCCGACGCCGGGCGGCTCCGCTTCGACCAGCTGCTCCCGTCGGACGAGACGCTTGCGCGGGTCGCCGCCCGGCTCGACGAATGCCGGGTCGTCGGCACGCGCGTGCTGGTCGAGCCGCCGGCGTACCGGGGCATCACGATCGTGGCGCGCCTCCGGGCACGCCCCCGCGTCAACCCCACGCGCCTCCAGGACGAGGCGATGCGGGCCATCTACGGATACTTCCACCCGATCACGGGCGGCCCGGAGGGCACCGGCTGGCCGTTCGGCCGCCCTGTCCAGGTGGGCGAGGTCTACGCGGTGCTCCAGGGGCTGCGCGGGACGGAGCTTGTCGAGGACGTTCGTCTCTTCGGGGCAGACCCCGTGACCGGGCAGCGCGGCCAGGTGACCCAGCGCCTCGACCTCGAGCCGCATGCACTCGTCTTCAGCTACGAGCACCAGCTCCTCGTCGAGGGGGCGTAGGACCATGCGCGGGCACATTCCCGGGCTCCGTTCGCCGCACCCGCTCGGGGAGCACCTGCCGGGCGTCTACCGGGACGACGACATGACCCAGCGCCTGACCGCGGCGTTCGACGAGGTCCTGGCGGGTGTCGTGCAGGTGCTCGACTGCTTCCCGGCCTACCTCGATCCCGCGCTTGCGCCGGAGGACTTCCTCGAATGGCTGGGTGGGTGGACCGGCGCCGCGCTCGACGAGACCTGGCCCATCGAGCGGCGGCGTGCCTTCATCGCGTCTGCTGTCGATCTCTTCAGGATCCGGGGCACCGTCGGCGGCTTGGCGGCACACGTCGCCGTGTTCAGCGGCGGCGAGGTGGAGATCGCCGAGCCGGGCGCGACAGCCTGGTCGCACGATGCGGGCGGACCGATCCCGGCTGGAACCTCGCAGGACCTCTTCATCCGGGTTCGCGTCAAGGACCCGGCGAGCCTCTCCGCGTCGGGCCTGGAGGCGCTGGTCGCGACCGCGAAGCCGGCCCACGTGCCGCACCGGATCGAGATCGTCAAGGGGTGAGCCGCGCGCCCGCGCGACGCGGCCCGCTTGCTACGATGCGCGCACGTTCCGCCGGTCCGGTCGCGCGCGGCCGGGCCAACCGTCGGGGCGCGCCGCGAGCACGCGCGCAGGCTGGTTGTCGAGGGAGCGCCACGTGATCGTCTGCACCAAGTGCGGGTTCCAGAACGTTGCCGCGGACAGCTTCTGCGGATCGTGCGGCAGCTTCCTCGAATGGACCGGGTCGAAGGTGGCCGAGACGGCGCCCGAGCCGGTCGAGCCGGAACCCGAAGCGCCGCCACAGCCCGTCGAGCCCGAGCACCAGACCTTCGTCGGCCGCGTCCGCGATGCTGTCGGCCTGGGCGGCGCCGCGTCAGCACCGTCCGGGACCGGAGCCGAGCCGACCGGCGCTTCCTCGGTACAGCCCACCGAAGGCGCAAGTCCGGGATCTCGTGAGGCGGCGGACGCCGCGGCCCTGGCGGAGTCCCAGGCGTCTGCTTCGGCACCGACCGCACCGGTGATCGTCTCGGGTGCCCGTGTCTATCGGATGGCGGAGCCGGAACCCGAACCCGAGCCGTTGCCCGAACCCGAGCCAGTCCTCGCGCCCGCTCC
>JADGQH010000294.1 GCA_017881985.1 Chloroflexota bacterium
CTCCTGCAGGACGGGCAGCTCAATCGGCATGGTTCGTTTCCTTCGAGGCGCACGTCGGCGAGACCGGGGGGTCCCGCGCCGGGCCGGCTCAACCCGAGTGTCGGTGGCGCTCTCTCACTGGGGAATGTATCAGCTAAAGATGATCTGTCATCGCGCCGGACGGCCCGAAGACGGGAGCCGATCGGCCCGGATTCGAGGATCGCGAGCAGAGCTGGGCGGTAGACTGCCCGCGCCGTGAACTCGAGCTCGGATCGAATCGGTCGGTATGCGGGAACGCCCCGGGAGATCGGGCGCGCCGTCGGGCTGGAACTTGGGCCGCGGCTCGGCGAGAACATCGGGCGGTACATCCGCGAACGCCCGCGGCGTCCCGATGCGCTTGATCTTGGAGCATTGCGCCGCGGCGCCCTGCCGTGGCTCCGCACGCTGCCACAACACTTCCAGGACGAGCTCGAGGGGCTTGCCGAGGGGGCGAGCCTGCCTCTCCAGCGGGTCGCCGAGTGGAACTACGTGGAGAGCTGCGTCGATGACGGTTGCAGCGGCTTCGTGGGCCGGCTCGGTCCGCACGCCTGGGTTGCACGGAACAACGACATGTTCGCGCCGGACGCCTGGGGCTACGCGACGATCCGCGAGGTCACAGGACGGATCCCAACCCTGAGCTTCGGACAGGAGGGGGACGTCTTCACGGCGACCGGTGTCAACCGCGACCGGCTGTGGTTGCACCACCAGGCCCTGCCGACCTCGGACGCGCCCCGCCCCGGGAGGCCCCACCTGAACGGGTGGGTCCTGCTCACCGACATGCTCGAGACGTGCTCGACCATCGGCGATGTCGAGGCGCGTCTCGGCGAGGTCGATCGCGACGAAGGCATGCTGCTGTTCGCGGTCGACGGCAAGAGCGACGAGTTCGCGATCCTCGAGTGCGCGTGCAGCCGGGTCGCGAGGCGAGCACCGACGGGGCCGTGGCTGGTCGGTGCCAACCACGCGTGCGCCTTGGGCCGGACCGCGCCCGCGGACAGCTCGCAATCGCGTCACACGCGCATGGAAGCCATGGCAACCGACCTGTACGCTCGGGAGGCCCGCGTCGATCTGCCAGCGGACCTGATCGCGATCCTCGCGGATGACCAGGTCGAGAGGCGTGGGCAGGACTTCTCGACTGTCTACGCAAACGTCGGTTGTCCCGCCACGGGAGAGCTCTGGTTCACCTTCGGGGGACACCCGGCCGCCAGCCGCGGCGAGTGGCTGCCCATCGCCTGGCCCTGGTGACGGCAGCTGGCCGGGTCTGCTGAGGACCTCAGTCCCGGCGGCCGGTCCCGAACTGGCGGTCCCCGGCGTCGCCGAGGCCCGGCAGGATGTAGCCCTTCTCGTTGAGGCCGCGGTCGAGCGCGGCGCAGTGGATGGTCACGTCCGGGTGCGCGGCGCTGACCGCTGCGACGCCCTCGGGCGCGGCGATGAGGTTGATCAGCTTGATCCGGCTCGCGCCCCAGCGCTTGAGCACCTCGATCGCGGCAGTCGCGGAGCCGCCGGTGGCGAGCATCGGGTCGAGGATCAGGCAGAGGTCGACGGTCGCGGAATCGGGCAGCTTGTTGTAGTACTCGACCGGCCGGAGGGTCCGCTCGTCGCGGAAGAGCCCGAGATGCCAGACCTCGGCGGTGGGCATCAGCTCGAGCATCGCGTCCACCATGCCGAGACCGGCCCGCAGGATCGGCACGAGCCCGATCCGGTCGCCGAGCTCGTGGGCCTCGACCTCCTCGAGCGGGGTGCGGACGCGGCGCGGTCGGAGTCGCGCGTCGGCGAGCGCCTCGTAGCCGAGGAGCCACGAGAGCTCGCGGACGACCTCGCGGAACTTCTTCGGCTCGGTCTTCTCGTCCCGGAGGATCGCGAGCTTGTGCAGGACGGCGGGATGGCGCGAGACCGTCAGGGACGGTGCGCGGGGCGGGGTGGTGGTGTCGGACACGGGCGCGCACCTCGGGCGTGGAGCGGGCGGATGGCCGGCCGGGGACGCGCCCGGCGCGACGGATCCCGACCCGTACGATCCTAGCATCCGCGCGGCCCGCGAAAGGGGCGGTGGCGGTGCGTCTGCGCCCGCAGCCGATACTCCAGGCCGGCGCCCAGGGCCCGCGCCGGAGCCGGGAACGTGCGCCGGCTGTCGCGGACGGCGACCATGTGCCGGAGTCCGTCGCATCTGCCCCGACCGCGCGGTATGCTCGATCGATGCCGCCGACCCGAGCCCCGCGCAGCGTGCGTTCCGGTCCTGCCGCGGGGTCGCGCAGGGCCGCGCCGGTGCTGGCTCGTCACGTGCGCGGCGAGATCGTCGAGAGCGTCCACCGCGGGCACGTGGTCCAGGTCGACGCTCGTGGCACGGTGATCCGGATGGCGGGCGACCCCGAGGCGATCGTGAGCCTTCGGTCGTGCGTCAAGCCGTTCGCGCTCATCGCGCTCCTCGAGGCGGGCGGCGTCCGCGAGTACGACCTGTCGCCGGCTGAGCTCGCGGTCATGGCCAGCTCGCATTCGGGCGAAGACCTCCACGTCCGGACGCTCCAGGGTGTCTTCCGTCGCGCCGGCGTCTCCCAGACGCTTCTCGCGTGCGGCACGGAGGGCGCCCCGCTGGACGCGTTGACGGCGGTCCGCCTCGCCCGGGACGGCGAGAAGCCCGGACCGGTCCGCCACAACTGCTCCGGGATGCACGCGGCCCAGCTGCTGCTGGCCAGGCTCGCGGACTGGTCGCTCGAGGATTACTGGCACCCGGACCACCCGGTCCAGGTGGCCACGCGCGCCGTGGTCGCCCGCGTCTTCGCGACGACGCCGGAGCGGCTCGTCACGGCGACCGACCAGTGCGGCGTGGACACGTACGGGTTCCCGCTCCGCAGCGTGGCCGCGGCCTTCGCGCTCCTCGCCGATCCCGACGGCGTCCCGACAGCGGACCCGCGCCGGTCGTTGTCGGCCCCGTTGCGCGTCATCCGCGACGCGATGCTGGCCAACCCGGAGCTTGTTGGCGGGACGCGAGACCGGCTCGACACCTCGCTCATGAAGGCGCTGCCGGGACGGCTGGTAGTGAAGGGTGGGGCGGAGGCGCTGCGCGGCATCGCGATCCTCGCTGACCGGGCATCGGGCACGCCGGCATCGGCGTTCGCGATCAAGGTGGAGGACGGCGGCGGCTTCGCGCGGGCCGGGTGGTCGATCGCCGTCGAGGCGCTGCGCCTGGTCGGGATCGTCGGCGGCCAGTCGCTCCGGGCGCTGGGGCGCTACCACCGTCCGGTCCAGCTGGACCCACGCGGAAAGATTGCCGCCGAGACGATCCCCGGGTTCGACCTCGTGCCGGTCGGCGAGCTCGTCGGCTGACGCCGTCGGGCGAGGTGGGGCAGCCGAGGTGACGGCCGGGGGGGACCCGTACCGGGTGCTGGGCGTGCCGGAGGGGGCGTCGGTCGCCGACGTGAAGCGCGCCTACCGGCTCCTCGCGAAGCGGCATCACCCGGACGCGGGCGAGGGGTCCGTGACGCGGTTCCTGGAGATTCAGGCTGCCTACGAGGTGCTGGTGCGCCAGGATCCCGCGAATGGTGACCGCCCCGGCGGGGCGCGGTCGTCCGGACGGCGGCCCGCCCAGCAGGGTTCGAGGACCGCGGGTGCGCGCCGGACGGGCGGGGAGCGTGCCGGTGACCCGGGCGCGCCGCCGACGCCGGGCACCGAATGGGCGAGACGGCCGCGGGAGCCCGGCGGGAGGTCGG
>JADGQH010000295.1 GCA_017881985.1 Chloroflexota bacterium
AGACGGCCTGCTTGCGTTCGGGCGGCCATTCGCCGACCGTGGCGCCGCCGGGTCGTTCCGAGGCGGGCTCGAAGATCGGGTCGTACCCGAAGCCGTTCGAGCCGCGCGGGCCGAGGGCGATCCGGCCCGAGAAGGTGCCGCGAGCGCACACGACCGGCAGGCCGCCCCGCGGGCCGGCGCGCGCGGGGAGCGCCAGGGCCAGGGCGCACCGATAGCGCGCGGCCCGCCGCGACATCGGGAGACCTGCGAGCGTCGCGAGGAGCTTCGCGTTGTTCTGCTCGTCGGTCGCATCCTCGCCGGCATAGCGGCGCGTCCGGACGCCCGGGCCGCCGTCGAGCGCGTCCACCTCCAGGCCGGAGTCGTCGGCCAGCGTCGGCAGGTTGGAGAGCCGCGCGTAGAAACGGGCCTTGAGCGCGGCGTTTGCGGTGAACGTGGCGCCCGTCTCGTCGGCCTCGTCGGCGATCCCCACGTCGTCGAGGGAGACGAGGGTCGCGCGAGCCGGCCGGAGGAGGTCGCGCAGCTCGCCCAGCTTGTGGCGGGAGCGCGTCGCGACGAGGATTCGCGGCTCGGCCGTCACCGCTTCACGGTGGCGATCGCGGCTGCCTGCGCCTCGAAGAGCCGCCCGAGGCCGACGTGCGCGAGGTCGAGCAGGCCGTCGAGCTCCTCGCGGGAGAACGCGCGGCCCTCGGCCGTGCCCTGGAGCTCCACGTAGCGGCCGGCATCCGTTCCGACGACGTTGAAGTCGACCTGCGCGACGTGGTCCTCCGCGTAGTCGAGGTCGAGCACGTTCGCCCCGTTGACCATGCCCACGCTGACGGCGGCGATCTTGCCGATGAGCAGGCGCTCCATCCCGAACGTGATCAGCGCCGCCGCCAGCGCCACGTACCCGCCTGTGATGCTTGCCGTACGGGTTCCGCCGTCGGCCTGGAGGACGTCGCAGTCCACGGTGACCGTCCGCTCGCCGAGCCGCGAGAGGTCAACGACCCCCCGCAGCGACCGTCCGATCAGGCGCTGGATCTCGTGGGTGCGGCCGCCGACACGCCCGGCCGTCGACTCGCGCTGGGTTCGCTCGGCGGTCGCGCGGGGCAGCATCGCGTACTCCGCGGTGACCCAGCCGCTGCCCTTGCCGCGGAGGTGGGGCGGCACGCGGTCCTCGATCGTGGCCGCGCAGAGGACCTCCGTGTCGCCGACGCGGATGCGGCAGGACCCCTCGGCCCACTTCTGGAGCCCGAGCGTGAGGCTGACCGCGCGCAGCTCGTCGGGCCGTCGCCCGGAGGGGCGCACGACCGGCGCGCGGTTCCCGATCGTCATGATCCCGTCTCCTCGCCGGCGATCGCCGGCTCACCACGTTCGGCCAGCTCCGCCTTGGCCTGGTCCCACAGCACGTCGAGCTCCGCAAACGAGAGGTCCCGCAGTGCCACGCCGCGCGCCGCCGCCAGGCGTTCCACGATCCCGAAGCGCCGCCGGAACTTGCCGTTCGCACCGCGCAGCGCGGCCTCCGCGTCGACGCCATGATGCCGCGCCAGGTTCACGAGCACCATCAGGAGGTCGCCGACCTCCTCGGCGCGCTCCGCCGCGGTCCGCGCCTCGGCGAGCTCGGCGAGCTCCTCGTCCACCTTGGCAAGGACGCCCACGATGCTCGGCCAGTCGTAGCCGATGTGGGCCGCCCGTTCCTGCATCTCCTGGCTCGCGGCGAGCGCGGGCAGGGACCGGCTGATCCCCTCGAGCGCGCTCTTCGGCGTCGAAGGCCCGTCGCCGGCCGACGCCGCGGCCGCCCGCTCCGCCTGCTTGATCCGCTCCCATTGCCGGTTCACGTCGGTCGCCGTCCGCGCCTCCGCGTCCCCGAACACGTGGGGGTGGCGCCGGACGATCTTGCTCGCGATCGCCGCCTGGACGTCGGCGAGATCGAAGACGCCCGCCTCCGCGGCAAGCTGCGCGTGGAGCACCACCTGGAGCCAGAGGTCGCCCAGCTCTCCCGCCAGCGCCGGCGTGGCACCGTCCGCGAGCGCGTCGTAGACCTCGTACGCCTCCTCCAGCAGGTGGTTGCGGAGCGACTCGTGGGTCTGCTCCCGGTCCCACGGGCAGCCGTCGGGGGCACGCAGGCGGTTGGAGATCCAGGGCATCCCCCAGGGAGAGGCGAACGCAGCTTCCGGTGCGAGCGGCGCCAGGTAGAGGGGAGCGGCCAGGTCGAGCGGCGTCAGGGCGCCGACGGTCGTCGCGTCCGGCGATCCGAAGCGCCCCACGGCGTGGTCCGGCGGGTAGAGCCGACGGATGACCGCGATCGGGTCCTCCGCGCCGTGCCCGTGGCGCCCGGGGAGCGCCACTGGAAGCGCAGTCGGCGCCAGAGCGCGGAGGACGGCCAGCGGCACGATCATGACCGGCCGCGTGGGCTCGAGCGGGAGCCCCACCAGCCGCTCAGCCGGGATCACCGCGACGCCGTCAGCCGGGTCCAATCCCCAGCGCAGGCGCGCCTCGGCGAGAAGCGCGTCCAGCATCGCCGGGCCGTCAGGCTCCCGGCGTGGCCGTGCTGACCAGCCGCTCGATCGTGGTCTTCTTCGGATCCGTCTTGACGCTCTGGTACCAGTTGTTGAAGGCGTCGCTCTTCAACGTCTCGGCCTGGGCCGCGTCCGGCAGGCGGCTCTGGACGTTCGTGACCTTGAAGATGCGGATGCCGTCGCTCGCGGTGATCGGCCCGCTGATCCCGCCGGTGGCGAGGGCGTTGATCGCCGATTCCTGCTCGGCCGCGAGCTGATACTTGGCGACCCAGCCCATCGCGCCACCCTTCGTGGCGGACGGGTCGATCGAACTGTCCTCGGCGAGCTTGGCGAAGTCGGCGCCCGGCGCCGCAGCCGCGGTCTCGATCTGGCCAGCCCGCGTCAGCGGGTCGGCAGCGGAGACGAATTCGATGACGTGCCACCCGAACGCGGACTTCACCGGCGGCAGCAGCTGGCCGGCGGTGAGTCCCGGGGCGTAGATCGCCGCCGCGAACGCCGGGTCGAGCGACGTGGTCGTGTCGCTCTGCGAGAAGTACGGCAGGTACCCGTTCGCCGCCCCGGACCCGGTGTCGGCGCTGGTCGCGGCCAGGGACGCGAAGGTGACGGTGCCTGCCTTCAGCTTCGCGTAGGTGTCGTCCGCCTCCTGCTTCGCCTTGGCCCACGCTGGGTCGTCGGACTTGACGTTGGCCGCTCCGGCCGGGTCATTGTTCGGCGAGTAGAGGATGTGCTTGACGAGGACCGCGCCCGGCGGGACCGTCTGGCCGCTGTTGTTCTCCAGGACGATGACCGAGACCTCGCGCTGCTCGGAGGGCGCCGAGACGACCTCGGCGATCACTCCCGCCTCGACCTTGGTCTTGAGCGCGACCGCGCGGGCCACCCGCTTGTAGGCGTCGAGGCTGATGCCGGCGTCGCCGATCCGCTTCGTGTAGTCGGGATCCACCTGCTCGGGGGCGATCTCGGTGAGCCTGCCGATCCGGAACGTCCCGTCGCTTCCCTTGATCACGTCCGTGTAGCCGGGCGCGGCGAGCGCAAAGATCGCGTCGACGAAAGCCTTGTCGGGCGTGGTGCTTCCCTTGTTGACGAAGAGGAGGTCGCCGTTGTTCGCCGCGGCCGTCGCGTCTCCCGACGCCTTCACAACGTCCTCCCAGGTCTTGCCGCCCTTGAGGTCGGCGAGTAGCCCCGCGGCCTGCGTCTGCGCCGCCG
>JADGQH010000076.1 GCA_017881985.1 Chloroflexota bacterium
CGAGGAGCGGATGTTCGCGGAGCGCCGCCGCGCGTCGCGGCAGGGGAGTGCCGGCGCCGACCCGGCGCGCTGAGCGGCGCGCGGCGCACGCGGGTCGGGCAGCCCCCCCGCGCCGCCGCCCCGTCTTCCGGGGTTGCGGCCGGCCCGCCAGTGCCCGGCGGCCGGTCGCAGCCTCCCGTCAGACGACGGGTTCGGTGAGCATGATCGGGAGGCCGACCTTGTTCCCGTACTGGGGCCGGAAGCGGTCCGCGTTGTACTGCCGGGCGACGTCGACGGTCCGGGCCCCCGGTTCCGGGATCGGGCAGAAGCTGTAGCGGCCGTCCCGGATCGCCGTCATGTAGCCGGACTTGCCGTCCACGACGAGCTCCATCGCCACGTTCGCGAACGTGATCGCGACCATCTGGTCGAGCGCGTCCGGGTCGCCGGAGCGGAGGTCGTAGGTCAGCTCGGAGTCGACGGTCTCGATCCCGGTCCGGTGGCGGATCTCCTCGGCCAGGAACTCGCCGATGCTCGCCTTGTGGCGATGCCCGTACGCGTCCGCCTCGCCGACTTCCTTGAGCTCCATCCCCACGGGCAGCGCGCCCTCCGACGCGATCACGAACGAGTACCGGCTCGGGTTGTTGCGGCGATCCTCCACGAGCACCTCCACGAGGTGCTGGAGATCGAAGCGGGATTCCGGGATCACGCAGCGCGCCGAGGTCACGTATGCGGTGTAGAGGGCAGTGAACCCGGCATTCCGGCCGAAGATCCGGAAGACGCCGATTCGCTCGTGCGAGCCCAGGGTCGTCCGCTGGCGGTTGATCGCGTCCTTTGCCCGGGTCACGGCGGTCGAGAAGCCGATGCAGTACTCGGTCCCGTGGACATCGTTGTCCATCGTCTTGGGGATCGCGATGATCTGGACACCGGCGTCCGCGAGCACCTTCGAGTAGGAGAGGGTGTCGTCCCCGCCGATGGAGATGAGCGTGTCGATCCCCAGGCGCTCGAGGTTCTCGAGCACGATCGGCGTGAAGTCGTAGATCCCATCTCCCGCCTGGAGGCCCGCCAGCCGGTCGGAGCCCACGAAGTCGGGCAGGTTGCCCGCCCGCATGCGCTTCGGGTTGGTCCGCGACGAGTGGAGCGCCGTCCCGCCCGTCCGGTCGATCGTCCGCGTGTTGACCCGGTCGAGCGGGCGCACGTAGTCGCTGTCGGGCTCGGGGCCCGGCCGCATGTGGGTCAGCGATTCCCAGCCGCGCCGGAGTCCGAGGACGTCGAACCCGAGCTCGGTGGATCGGTAGACGACGCTCTTGATGACGGAGTTGAGGCCGGGGACGTCGCCCCCGCCCGTGAGGATGCCGATGCGGTGCGAGGTTGACATGGGGCGATGGCGCTCCTGGCGTAGGGTCAGCGGGTCCCATGGTAGTCCGGAGCCGAAGCGTCGCGGTCGGGCCGGAGGTCACGCGCTGACGGGCGCTTGCGCCCACGCCGGGCGGCTCCGCTCGTGGAGGTGGGCGCGTGCGCCGACGCCGGGCCGGACCGCGAAGCCGGTCGCGACCCGCAGGGTTGGTCAGCCGCGGCGATGCACCAGCTCCGCCTTGTGCCGATGCTCGGGCAGCCTGGCCTCCCCGCGCCCACCGCCGGAGAACGTGTGGATCGGCTTCGGAGGCGTCTCCGGGTCGGGCAGGAAGCGCTCGATCACCTCCACGGGGATCGCTCGCTTCAGCAGGCGCTGGATCGCCCGCAGCAGGTCCACCTCGTCCGGGCAGGCGAGCGCGATCGCGATGCCGGACTGGCCGGCGCGGCCGGTCCGGCCGATACGGTGGACGTAGTCCTCCGCCTTGACCGGCAGCTCGTAGTTGACGACGACCGGGAGCTCCTCGATGTCGAGCCCGCGGGACGCCACGTCCGTCGCCACCAGGACCCGGACCTCGCCCGTCTTGAAGTCCTTGAGGGCCCGCAGTCGCTCTGCCTGCGTCCGGTCCGAGTGGATCGCCGTGGCCGCGACGCCGTGGCGGTCGAGCTCCGACGCCAGCCGCCGCGCGGCGACCTTGGTCCGCGTGAAGACGAGCACCTGCTGGAGATCGTGCGACCGGACGAGGTGCTCCAGCAGCTCGGTCTTGCGCTCCCGGTCGACCGGGTAGAGCACCTGGCGGACCATCTCCGGCGGCGCGTTCCGGCGAGCCACCTCCAACGTGGCCGGCTCGGTGAGGAATTCGCGGGCGAGCCGCCGGATCTCGTCGGAGAACGTCGCCGAGAAGAGCAGCGTCTGCTTCCGGTTGGGCATCAGCGCGAGGATCCGGCGGATGTCCGGGATGAACCCCATGTCCAGCATCCGGTCGCCTTCGTCGAGGACGAGGATCTCCACCTGCCCGAGGTTCGCGGCGCGTTGGCCCACGAGGTCCAGGAGCCTGCCGGGCGTGGCGACCAGCAGCTCGACGCCGGCGCGCAGCTCCTTGATCTGGGGGTCCAGCGGGACGCCGCCGAACACGACGGTGCTCCGCAGCGGGACGTGGCGGCCGTAGGCCGTCGCCATCTCGTTGACCTGGATCGCGAGCTCGCGGGTCGGCGCGAGCACCAGCGCGCGAACCGGATGCCGGGCCGGTGAGAACGATGTGTTCGCGTACGGCTTGAGTCGCTCGAAGATCGGCAGCACGAACGCGGCCGTCTTGCCGGTCCCGGTCTGGGCGGCTCCCATCAGGTCACGGCCGGCGAGCACGAGCGGGATGGCCTGTGACTGGATCGGCGTTGGCGTGGTGTAGCCGGCGTCGGCCACTGCGCGGAGGAGTTCAGCCGACAGGCCGAGGGATTCGAAGGTCACGTGCGTGCAGCATACTGGAACGGACGCTGAGACCGCGCCAGGGAGGACGGAAGATGGCCAAGACGAAGGCGCACGGAGGGAGCTCCGCGACCCAGGTAGGGCGCAACCGCCGCCCGGAGCGCGATTCGCTGAGCATCCCGGCCGCGGCGATGAACGACGGCGCCGAGGCCGCCACCGAGCCCGCGAGCGCCGCCGGCCCGAGCAGGAAGGAGTACGAGGCCAGGCTTCGGCAGCTCGACGTGGAGCTCGTGAAGTGGGCGGAGTGGATCAAGGCGCGCGGCCTCAAGGTCGTGGTGATCTTCGAGGGACGTGACGCTGCGGGCAAGGGTGGCGCGATCAAGCGGATCATGGAGCCCCTCAATCCGCGCTTTGCGCGGGTCGCGGCGCTCCCGGCACCTAGCGAGCGCGAACGGTCGCAGTGGTACTTCCAGCGCTACGTCGCCCACCTGCCGGCCGCCGGCGAGATCGTGCTGTTCGACCGCAGCTGGTACAACCGCGCCGGCGTGGAGCGGGTGATGGGGTTCTGCTCGGAGGATGAATACCAGGAGTTCCTGCGCTCCTGCCCCGAGTTCGAGCGGATGCTCGTGCGCAGCGGGATCATCCTCATCAAGTACTGGTTCAGCGTCTCCGACGCGGAGCAGGAGCGCCGCTTCCAGGACCGCCTGGACGACCCGACGAAGCGCTGGAAGCTCTCGCCGATGGACGTCGAGAGCCGCGCCAAGTGGCTCGACTACTCGAAGGCGAAGGACGAGATGTTCGCCCACACGGACTTCAAGCAGGCTCCCTGGTGGGTGGTCCGGAGCGACGACAAGAAGCGCGCCCGCCTGAACGTGATCACCCACCTGCTGAGCCAGGTCCCCTACGAGGACCTGACACCCGAGCCGATCGTCCTCCCGCCACGCCAGAAGGACACGGGCTACGTCCGGCCGCCGATGAGCGACCAGACATTCATCCCGGAACCCTTCTGAGCACCGGACGAACCCTCCGATCCGGTGGGTCCTGGCCCGGGCGACCATGAGACCGAGCGGTCGACCCTGCTGACCGCCTGCGGGCGGCTGCTCGGCTCGATCGGCCTGCTCCTGCTCGTCGTGCTGCTCCCCGCAACGTTTCTCGTGGTGGCCGGCACGCTGGGCCTGGTCTCCGCGCCAGGCTGGGCGGGCGACAACACCACCACCTTCGGCTTCTTCCTGGTGGTGGTGCCGACCGGCATCGCGCTCGCCACCATCCACTTCCTGCTGGGCGGGCTGATCCTCGCGCGCCGCTTCTGGCCCGTGGTGGTCACGGTCCTCCTCGTCCTCGCGGTGGTCACGCTCTTCCCGCTGGGCCTCCGCATCAGCTGGCCGTTCCTGAGCCTGACCCTGCTCTACACCGCGAGCCTGTTGCTGACGATCGCGCGGCAGAGCGAGTTCGGGTGAGCGGACGCGGGACGCCCGCCCTGGCGGTCCTGGCGGCCGCGGGAACCGCGCACGAGATCCACGAATACGAAGCGCCGGAAGGCCCCGGCGCGCGCGATCGTGATGCGCGGCCCCATTACGGGCTGGATGCCGCGGCTGCGCTCGGCGTCGAGCCCGATCGCATCTTCAAGACGCTCGTGGCGAGCGTCGACGGCCGCCTCGTCGTCGGCGTGGTTCCTGTGTCCGGCGAGCTGGACCTCAAGGCGCTCGCGGTGGCCGCAGGCGGCCGTCGCGCCGATCTCGCGGAGCCGGAGGCGGCGCAACGGGCGAGCGGTTCGGTCATCGGCGGGATCAGCCCGCTCGGCCACCGTCGCCCGATGCCCGTCTACGTGGACGCCAGCGCCTCCGCCTTCGCGACGATCTTCGTCAGCGGCGGGCGCCGCGGCCTCCAGGTGGAGCTGGCGCCCGGCGACCTGGTCCGCCTCGCCGGCGCCACGACCGCCCGGATCGCCCGCGACCGCTGACCGATCATCGCGCCGGAAGCGGCGCGGCGATTTCGTCGAGCAGCCAGGCGAGCCTGTCGGCGACGCGACGTCAGCCGATCGTGACCTGGCCGACTCCCCCGCGCACGGCGATCTCGGCGCGGTTGGGGTTGGCGTCGAAGTCGGGGGACGCCCACGCCGCGCCGTCCCGCGTCCGCGGGAAACGGCTCGTGTCGACATCCGTGGTCCCGATGGCCATCGTGCTCGTGATGCGCGCAGCCACGCCGGCCGGGACGCGGAAGCGCATCTGCGCCGCGCCGCCCTCCGCGCTGACACGCGTGACGCCCGTGGCGGGGAGGGTCACCCGTGACTGGGCCGCGCCTGTCCGGAGGCGCAGGTCGGTGACGTGAAGCCCGCTCAGGTCGAGCTCGTTGTCGGAGGCGCCGGTCTCCACCTCGAGGCGGAGGGGGACCTCCGCGGTGAGGCCGAGGCGCCAGTCGAACGGGGCGCGTCCCCAGTCCCAGCTCCACGAGGCGGGATGGGGCGTCGTGAGCCGAACCCGCCCCGGGCCGGCGGGCGACGCGTTCACGCCGCCCTCGAACGTGCCGTCGACCAGCAGCCCGCTTGCAGCGGGGCCCACCAGCAGCTTGCCGGCGCCGAACGCGATCCGGACCTCGGCGTCAGCTGCTCCCTCGAGCGCGAGCGCGAGAGCCTGCGCCGTGCCCCCGGCGTTCGGCACCGCTCCGGACACGGGCGGCGTCCCGGAGCCGCGGGCCGTCCAGCCCGTCGCGCCCGGGGCGGACGCCCAGGATCGGCGACGCCAGGGCCCGGGAATGATCGCGCCGACGAGGACCGCCGCGCCGATCCCCATGATGACGATCGGCACCGAGAGGCTGGTGAGGCCGGCGAACCGGTCGCCGTTGAGGTGGAGGAGGCCCTCGAAGAACAGGAATCCGACGAGGAAGAGCACGATCCCGGTGATGAGCGATGCGAGCCCTCCCCGCGCGATGTCGCCGCGCCGCGTCAGGAGGCCGTAGAGCAGGAGCCCCGCGCCGACGCCGCCGGGCGCCACCAGCGCCCACGCGTATGCCCAGCTCGCGTATGTCCCGGTCGCGTCCTGGACGGCGAGCAGCGTGCCGACTGCCGTCACGATGCCGCCGGCCGCCGCGAGGCCGGAGCCTCCCGGCTCGGGGAGCGCGAACGCCGCGACGAGCAGCGCCAGGCCGGGCAGGATCACCCAGACGGGCCACCCGATGTTCACGCCGGACACGCGGACGACGAGGGCGGCGGCCCCGAGGACGATGAGGAGCGCGCCGACCACGAACGCGCCGCGCGAGGTGCCCGATTCGTGCATTGGGGTGAACCTCCAGGGTGGCCGCTCGGCCGTGGCGATCAGGTCGCGGCGCGCAGGTCGGCGGCGATCTCGTGCGCCCACGCTCGCACCCGAGGCAGGTCGCGCCAGTCTCCCTCGAGCCCGGCCTTCGCCATGATGGCCATCGCGAAGCCACCCTGGCGCGGATCCACCCGACCGCCGAACATGGCGCGCCCCCGCGCACCGACCTCGTCGGCCAGCTCGTCGACGCCATCCGGGTGCGGCACGGTCTCGGGGTGACGGGTCGACTTGCCGTCGCCGACCGGACCGCTGCTGAAGAGCCAGACCTTCCGCGTCGCCAGAGCGACGCGTTCACGGCGGATCAGCTCGAGCGCAGGGATCTCCCAGTGGAACATGTAGACCGCGCTGCCCACGATGACTGCCCCGTACGGCTCAATGGTGAGCACGTCGGACGCCGCGCGAAGGTCCACCTCGAAACCGGCCGCGCGCAACGCGTCGGCGATCTCGATTGCCATCTCCTCGGTGCCGTGATGCCGACTGGCATACGCGACGAGGACGGGTCGTGCGAGCATCGGGAGCAACCTCCACGGGTGAGCCTCGCCGAGCATGGGGTCCCCGCGGGGCCCCGAGAAGGGACCTCCGGCACGGACGAAGGGGCCGGCCGGCCGAAAAGGCCGGCGTGGAGGCGAACCGTCGTACCATCCGGCAATGACGACGACCCGACCCGCCTCACTCCCGTTCACCGGTGACCCCGCGGCCGACGCGCTCCTTGCGAGCGACCCGCTCGCCCTCCTCATCGGGTTCGTGCTTGACCAGCAGGTCACCGTCCAGAAGGCGTTCGCCGGCCCTGCGGAGCTGCGAAGGCGGCTCGGGACGCTCGACGCTGCGGCGCTCGCCGCGATCGAGCCGGGCGCGTTCGCGGCCGCGTTCACCGAACGGCCTGCCCTCCACCGGTTCCCGGGCGCCATGGCCGCCCGTGTCCAGGAGCTCTGCGCGGTGATCGCGCGCGATCATGGCGGCGACGCCAGCCGGGTCTGGACCGAGGCGGGGAACGGCGTCGATCTCGAACGGCGGCTGCGCGCCCTTCCTGGGATCGGGGAGATGAAGGCGCGGACGCTGGTCGGGCTGCTCGCCAGGCGTTTCGACGTCCGGCCGCCGGGCTGGGAAGCCGTGGCGCCCAGCCACCCGACGCTCGCGGACGTGGACTCGGCGGAGGCGCTCGCGCAGTACCAGGAGCAGAAGCGAGCCTGGAAAGCGAGCCAGAAGGCCGCCGCGCGAGGCTAGCGCCCCCGGCCGCCACCGGCGACAAGGAGCGGCGCGGCCGAGAGCCGCCCGTCCGCCAGCCGCGCCCTACGGCGTGGGTGCCGCGCCGACCAGGGTACGCACGAGGTGGTCGAGCGTCATTGCCGGATCGGCGGTCAGGCCGGCGTGCACCGACGACGGCTGGATGACCGTCGACGACGGCGCGACCAGCCAGTGGAAACGCTCTGCCGGCGCGAGCGCCGCGATCGGCCCCGCGCTCGGGTCTCCCGCCGCGATCCGCTGGATCAGGTCGAGGTGCGCCCGGACCTCGTCCACGTCGCAGTCGGGATCAAGCGAGCGCAGCCGCGCCTCGTCCAGCCGCATCTCCGCGCCGACGAACCGGAGCGGCCGACACAGCAGGACGATCCCGGCGTTCAGCCGCTCGCCGCGCTCGACGCGCGGGACGACGCGCACGATCGCATAGGCGAACGGTGAGCGCGCGGCGTCAGGCGGCGGCTCGGGCACGCTCGGCCTCCTCCACGAACTCCCGCGGCGCCGCGAGCCGGGCCAGCAGGTACGTCACGTACGCGGCGCGGTTCTGCGCCACCGAGGCAAATGCGGGGTCGCCGGCCAGCCAGACGTCCGGGACCTCGGCGACGATCTCCTCGAGGAGGCGCGCCGTCACGAGCGGGGCCAGCCGCGCGTCCGCGTCCGGGATCGGCGCGGCGAACGGGAGCAGCACGTGGTCGGCGATCCACGGGAACGGACGTCGAGCCTGGGCGGCCGGATCCTCCCAGCGGTGATGGGCGAAGAGCGCCGCGCCGTGATCGATGCAGTAGACCCGGCCGTGCCACGTCAGCAGGTTCACGTTGCGGGCGCTCCGGTCCGGGTTCGTGACCAGCGCGTCGAACCAGGCGATCGCCGCGGCCTGGTCGGGATCCGGCCGCGGCCCGATGGCCGGCGCGTAGGCGAGCGCGCCGGGCAGGAAGTCGACACCGAGGTTGGTCCCAGGTGAGCGGTCGAGCAGCTCCTTGACTTCCCAGTGGGCCTCGCCCGCGCCCAGCGCGGGATCGAGCTCGACGAGCACCTGCTCTGGCACGAGGATCCCGAGCGCGCGTCCCAGCTCACCGGCGATCACCTCGGCAGCCAGGGCCTTCGGGCCCTGCCCGGCGCCGCGGAACTTCACCACGTAGAGCCCGTCGTCGTCCGCCTCGCACAGGCCCGGCAACGAGCCGCCCTCCCGGAATGGGGTGACGTAGCGCGTCGCGGCGACGGTCCGGAGCATGCCCGGCAGTGTACGGGTCGGGCGCGGCCGCGGAGGAGGTCCGGGCGATCCCGGCGGCAGGCGCGCAGCGTCTCGAGTGGACGTCGGGCGGCCCGACGACCGTATGCTGGCACGACGCGCCGGTCCGGACGCGTCCTTGGGAAGGGAGCTGGGTTCGTGTCGCACCAGGACATGCCGCTGGCCGAGATGCGTGCCTACCGCCCCGACCTTGCCGTCCCGCCCGACCTGGATCGGTTCTGGTCGGACACGCTCGCGGAGGCGCGGGGTCACCCGCTCGACGCAACGTTCACGCGCTTCGACAGTGGCCTGGCCGTCCTCGAGACGTTCGACGTCAGCTTCGCGGGCTTCGGCGGGTCCCCGGTCCGGGCCTGGCTGCACATGCCGGCGGGGAGCCGGGGACCGCTGCCCGCGGTGGTCGAGTTCGTCGGCTACGGCGGCGGGCGCGGCCTGGCCCACGAACGAGTGCTGTGGGCGACCGCTGGGTATGCCCATCTCGTCATGGACACGCGCGGCCAGGGATCAAGCTGGGCGGTCGGGGACACGCCCGACCCCGACGCGACAGGCGAACCGTCCCACCCCGGGTTCATGACCCAGGGAATCCTGGATCCGCGGACCTACTACTACCGGCGGATCTACACGGACGCCGTGCGCGCCGTCGACGCCATTCGCGCCCACCCGGCCGTCGACCCGGCGCGAGTGGCGGCCACGGGCGGCAGCCAGGGAGGCGGGATGAGCCTCGCGGTGGCGAGCCTCGTGGACGACCTCGCGGCGGTGGCCCCCGACGTGCCCTTCCTGTGCGACTTCCCGCGGGCCACGACCTTTGTCGATACGAACCCGTACGCGGAGGTCGCCCGGTACCTCAAGGCCCATCGCGACCACGTCGAGCAGGCATACCGGACGCTGGCCTACTTCGATGGGGCGATCCTCGGGCGCCGTGCGACCGCGCCCGCCCTGTTCTCGGTCGGCCTCATGGACGGGATCTGCCCACCCTCGACGGTCTACGCCGCGTTCAACCACTACGCAGGCCCCAGGGAGATCCGCGAGTACCCGTTCAACGACCACGAGGGGGGCCAGGGCTTCCACGATCGCGTGAAGATGGCCTGGCTCAGGGAGCGGCTTCGCGCCTGAGGGGCCCAGCAGCAGCAGCCGGCGGTCACCTGTGCGATAGTTGCATGCGCAACTAGGTATCGCAGAGGAACCAGCGCATGAACGACGCAACTCGAACCG
Source organism: Chloroflexota bacterium (assembly GCA_017881985.1). Lineage (GTDB taxonomy): Bacteria > Chloroflexota > Limnocylindria > Limnocylindrales > CSP1-4 > CTSoil-043. Next base: position 9,758 of record JADGQH010000076.1, read on the forward strand.
CCCTCGCCCGGGGCGGGATCATCGACCTCACGACGACCGGCCGAAGGAGCGGCGAGCCGCGCCGGATCGAGATCGTCTTCCACGTCATCGACGGCCGCATCGTCGTCAGCGGGATGCCGCGCCGCGAGAAGCGTGCGTGGCTCGCCAACATCGAGGCGAACCCGCGGGTGACGGTCCACCTGAAGCGGGACGTCGTCGCCGACCTGCCCGGCGGAGCGCGGGTGGTGACCGACGAGAGCGAACGGCGAGCGCTGCTCGCCCACGTCGCGCGAGCCTGGGGCCGCGACGACCTCGAGGTCATGGTCCGGTACAGCCCCCTGATCGAAATCGTCCTCGACGACCGGGCGATCGCCTGATCGTCGCCCGGGGGCGGGACTAACGGGCCATACCCACCTCGGGACGCGTGCGGGTACGGTCGATCGCATGTCGATGCGCGCGCTGATTCCGCGACCGCTGCGGATGTTCTTCCCGGCAGCGAACCCGGGGCTCGACCCGGCGGCCAAGCCGGCACCCGCCGAGGCCGTCCCGACCGTGGAGCTGACCGTCTACGCGGACGACTCGGTTGTCTTCGGGCGCCTCCCGCTCGCCGCGGACCGGGTCACCGACCTGATGAACGACGGGACCGAGTTCGAGTTCACCGACACCTACCTGCAGAGCCTCGACGACAGCCACGGCCTCCTGGTCAGGACGGTGGTGGTGGCGCGGACCGAGATCTTCGCCGTCGCGGTAGCCGGCCCGCGCGGTGATCCGCGGCGACGAACCCGCACGCGCCCGATCCCCGTCGAGATCCGGGTGGGGCGCTATGACGTCAGCGGCAACATCCACGTGGTGCCGGGCACCGACCCGATCGTCGGGTTCCGCCGTCGGAAGGTGATGGTCCCGCTCACGGAGGCCACGATCGCCTTCGACGGGCCAGGCGGACGGACCGTCTCGCGGTTCGGGACGGTCCTCGTGAACCGGGAGCTCACCGCCTGGATCGCCCCTGCCTCGCGCTCGGACGTCCGGCCGCCCGAGCTGGTCCCGGAGCTTGCCGGGAGCGGGCTGGCCAAGGACTTCACGGTCCAGCTGGTGGGGCCCGAGACGTAGGGACGCCCTGGCCCCCGACCAGCCGGCTCAGCAGGAGCGACGCTCCCGGGTGGTCACCGGCGACCCGGTGTCGTCGGCGCGCTGAAGGTCGCCGAGACAGGTCGCCTGCGTACCCGCCGCCCGTCCGGGGCCTGATCCACGTTCGAGGCGCTGGGAACCGCCGGCCGGTGTCTGCCGTCCTCTGCGGAGAACATCCAACAGACGCTGGTCGGTGCGTCCCGGCCGCACACTCGGTCCCGACCGCCCCAGGAAAGAGGCGGCACCATGGCACTTCGATCGTTTCTGGCAACGCTCCTCTGCGCGTCGGCCCTCGCGGCCTGTTCCACCACCCAGGCGTCGGAACCGCTGGGCGCGACGTGCGACCAGTTCCGAACCACGCCGGTCGTGGAGCAATCCGACGTGATCGCTGCGGGTGCGGACGTAAAGATCGTCCTCTGCGCGAACCCGTCGACGGGCTTCTCGTGGGACGAGCCGCAGCTGGGTGACGGCTCCGTGCTCCAGCTCGTCGACCGCACCTACCAGGCGCCCGACGGCGCGAGCCTCCCAATCGTCGGCGCGGCCGGCGGCGAGGTCCTCACGGTTCGCGGCCTCGCGGCCGGGACCACGACCCTCTCCATCCGGTACAGCCAGCCGTGGGTTGGTGGCACGAAGGGCGAGTGGACGTACCGGCTGTCGGTCACCGTCCAGTAGCGCAGGGTCCTCGTCCACCCCGGCCCCGCAGACCGTTGGGCAACCCTCGATCGATCATCCGGGTCGGCTCGATCGTTCGGCGCATGAACCGGGATCTCAGCCGCGGCCCATCGTCGTGGCCACGTCGGCCTCGTTGCCCGCCGTGTCGGCAAGCGTCCACCACGACGGCGCGAACTCGTCCCGCACCATGCGGC
>JADGQH010000296.1 GCA_017881985.1 Chloroflexota bacterium
CGACGCCTGGGGGCTCGCGGCGGGCGACGCGGAGGCGATCGGCGCCACCGATGGAGCGGGCGCTGTCGACGCGACCGGCCTCGGCGTCGGGATCGGCGTCAGGAAGCCGCCCTTGCCCAGTACCACGGCATTCAGGAAGATCAGCACGAAGATCGCGATGACGCCGATCACGAAGATCCCCGACGCGCGGTCGTCGACGTGCACCGCGATGTCGGACGCGGTCTGGGCTCGTGCCGGCGCGGCAGGTCCCCGGATTCCGCGCGGGCCACGGCCTGGTGCGCGGCTGGCTGCGCTGGCCCGCCCGGCGCGCGCGGTCGTCGACGCGACGGCGGCGGCTCCGGCGATCTCCTCGGGCTCCGCGAACGCGGCATCCTCGCCGGCAGTCTCGTCGTCGAGCGCCGAATCCGCGTCGTTCTCGTCGTCCGGCTGGGCGGCGTCGTCGAGCGCCTCGTCGTCGGGCGTTCCCTCCGGGAGCGCGCCGTGCGCGCGGTCGGCCGGCTCGGTCATCGTGCTGCGTCACTCCATCCATGGGCGCCGCCGGGCGGCGGCGAACGCCGGGCACCGCGGATCCCGCGAGCCGGCGCCGGGGGTTGAGTGTACCGGAGCCCGGCCGGTGTGCGTACGGAGTCGTCGGCGAGGAGTCGCCAGGCGGCCACCCGCGCCCGAAGCGCCCTCGAACGCATTCACGCGAAACCGCCCGCGGCTCCGAATCAGGCCTCGCGGAGCGGCCGACTGGCGAGCCCGGCAAGCCCGGCCGCCAGCGTGATCAGGCCGAAGACCACGAGCACCGGCCCCACCCCCGCCGCGTCGCCCAGGAGGCCGCTCGCCGCCATGGAGAACGTCATCGCCCCGAAGACCGCGGAGAACCGGAAGCCGATCACCCGCCCGATCATGTCGCCGGGCGTCCGTTCCTGGAAGAGCGTCTGCGTCGGGATGATGAAGACCATGTTCGAGATGCCCATGGCGAACGCCATGCCCAGCGCGAGCGGCAGGTTGTTGGTCAGGCCCAGGCCGACCACCGCGAGGCCATATACAGCGTAGCCGCCGATCACCATCCGACCCTTCGCGATCCGCGCCCCCAGCAGGCCGATCACGAACCCGCCGAGCAGGTTGCCGACCCCGATCGCCGTCTCGATGAAGGCGTAGGCGGCGGTCCAGTTGAGCGACCCAAGTCGCAGGACTACCTTCGCGTAGAGCGGCGTGAGGGCGATCGTCGCGCCGACCGTCAGCTGTCCCACGACCGCCTGCAACGTGTTGGCGAAGAGGACGGGTTCGCGACGAAGGAATCGCCAGCCGGCCGCCATGTCGTCGCGGATCCCGGTCAGGCCCGGGACGGGGTCGACCGACCCCGCCGAGCGGATCACCGGCGGGATCACCACCAACACCACCAGGAGGGCCGACGCGACGTAGGAAACCGAATCGAGCCAGAACGCCAGCGGCAGCGCGCTCCCGAGGAACGCCACGAACAGTCCCGCGAACGGATAGCCGATGACATCGGCCAGCGTCTCGTTGAGCCACGTCGCGGCGTTCGCCGACACGAGCTCATCGTCGTGCACCACCCTCGGGAGGACGGCTGTCCGCGCCGGCCGGAAGAAGATCGAGACGGTCGTCAGGAGAAAGACCAGCGGGTAGGCGAGCACGACGCTCACGCCGACGCCCGCCGGGATCAGGACGACGATCCCGGCGCGAAGGAGGTCGCTCGCGATCAGGACGTGCTTCTGGTTCCATCGGTCGACGAGCACGCCCGCGAGCGGACCGAAGAGCAGGTTCGGCAGCGTCGCCGCAACGAACGTCAGGGCGCCGGCGATCGCGGAGTTCGTGGTCCCATAGACGAGCGCCGCCAGCGCGACCTGGTGGATGCGGTCGCCGAAGAGGCTGATGACCTGCCCCGTCTGCAGCGCGGAGAAGGACCCGTTCACCGCCAGCCGAACGTACGGGTGATGGCGCGCCCGGATCGCGACCGTCCGGAGAACGCCCGGCAGGAGGGGTGCCGTGACACCGCCCGACGACATCGGCGCCGGCATTGCGAGCCCAGCGCCCGAGCCGCCCAGGACAATCGGCCGCTCCAGCGCAGCGATGCCGACCAGGCTCGCGGCGAGGCCGGTTCCCGCACGAATACCGCCCGACTGCTCGGAGCCGGGCGATCCGGCCAGGATCAGCGGTTGGCTCGGGTCGACGCTCCGAAGCGTCCGGCCGTCCGACCCGACCTCGTCCGCGTGACGCACCATGCCCGCGAACAGGAAGAACCCGAGGCCGGCGTCGAGGATGACGTCGCCGATCGAGAGGACGTTGCGGAGGAAGGGCAGCGGAACCGGGATCACGTCGCCGAGCGGACCCGCCGACCAGAAGAAGGCGGCGTCCAGGCTCGCCGGCAGGATCACGTGGATGGGCGAGAGAACGTCCGCCCGGCCGAACCCGGCCGCGATGAGGCTCGGCTCCCAGACCGGCATGAAGCCGCCGTTCACGAGGATCGCCGCGGCGTTGAGCGCGATCCCGACGAGCGCCAGGCTCATGCCCGGCCGCGCCCGGTTTGCCCATAGCCCGATGGCAAGGACACCGTACGCGGCGGCAAGAAGCGGAACCCGCAGTGTCTCGGCGATCGCGAGGTCCCGGCCCAACGCCGCCTCGGTTCCCAGGCGGAGGGCCAGCGCGCCGAAGATCACGAGCGGCCAGCGGAGGCGAATTGAGATGAGGTTGTCGATGCGTCCGCCGACTGCGAACCCAGCGACCAGCCCGATGAACAGCCCCGCGATCAGCACGCCAGGGCGGGGGTCAGGAAGCGTCCGCGGGTGGGCCGCCCGGCGCAGGCGGCGGAATCATCCGCGCCGCAGCCTGGGCGAGGAGCGGGACAGGTCGCGACTCGGTCGGACGGCCTGCGTCCGCCACGTCCTTGGCCCACGACGTACGCACGAACGCGTCGACCATCACCGGATCGAACTGGACGCCCGCATACTTGCGGAGCTCCGCGATCGCCTGCTCCCGCGACAACGGCCGCATCCGATAGGGCCGCTTGTGTGTCATCGCCTCGAACGCGTCGGCCACGTGGAGCACCCGGGCGAGCTTCGGGATCTCGTCGCCCATCAGCCGATCCGGATACCCCGAGCCGTTGTACCACTCGTGGTGGTGGCGGATGATCGGCAGCTCCGGGGCAAGCTTCGCAACCTCGGCGATGATGTTGGCCCCGATCACCGGGTGGAGGTTCATCTGGATCCGCTCGTCCCTGGTGAGCTTGTCCGGCTTGAGCAGCACCGAGTCGGGGACGCCGATCTTGCCGATGTCGTGCAGGAGGCCGCCCCACTCGAGCGCCTGGATCTCATCGTCCTTCAGGCGCATCACGTGCCCGATGTCGACCGAGATCAGTTGCACGTTCTCGCTGTGGTCCGCCGTGAACGGGTCGCGGGCATCGACAGCTCGCGCCAGTGCCCCGATGGTCTGGGTGAACATCTCGCGCACCTCGACGACCTGGCGAAGCGCGAGTCGCATGATGTACACGGGCAGCGCGAGAAAGAGGGTCGCCCACCAGCCCACCTCTGCGATCCGGTAGATCTGCGTCATCACCCATGCGAGCGGCGCGAGCGCGACGAACGTCGCGAGGAACATCGGTAGATCCCCGCTTACGACGCTTCGAGGTGTCTGGTTCGTCCGGAGAGCAACGGTCACGGCCGTGAAGCTAACGT
>JADGQH010000297.1 GCA_017881985.1 Chloroflexota bacterium
ACGCCCGCCGGCAACCGCTTCGGACTGCCGGACTTCTACAGCCTGCACGCATGGGTCTGGGATCCGAACCCGAGCGGCATGTTCGCCATGTGGAACCCGCGGGTGAACTGCCCGTAACGCTTGACCGCGTCGTGTGGGGGTCCTGAGTAGCGCAGAGCGTTGCGCACCGATCGTGCAGAGGCCCTCGGGGTGACCCCGGGGGCCTCAAGGTTGGGTCCAGCACGACGGGGCGTACCCCGGTCCAGGAAGGACTTGGTCCGCGTAATGTCTGCCGCCGGATCACTCCACGATGGCAACGTCGTGTCAGGTACCAGTCGCCGGGGCCGGGCACTTGGCCGGGTCACGCAGGAGCGCACGACCCGGACGGCAGCCCCGACAGGATCAGGGTCGCGCGCTACCCGGCCGAGGAGTGGCCGACGGTGGAGGCTGGCAGCGGGCCTGTCGCCTCAATGACCAGCTCCTCCTCGAGCTCCGCGCCGATTCCCGCCCCGAGTTCGATACTCAGCTCCTCCGAAACCGAGTGGCGCGTCGCCCGAAGCGGGATCTCGCGCAGGAAGAACGACGTCACGAAGGCGAGCGCGATGAGCACGGAACCGATGAGGAAGACCTCCGTGACCGCAGCTGCCACCGCCTCCCGCAGGATTGAGGTCACCTGGGCCGCGACCTGTGGCGCCTGGGAGCCAAGCGTGGCGAGCTGCGCCTTGAGGGCCTGCTGGGACGCCGGATCCATGAGCGCCTGCGGATTGGCGGCGACCCCGCCCAGCTTCGTCGCGATGGCGGGCGGGAGGCCGGCGATGCCCGCCTGGAGCTCACTGGTCATCCGGTTCGTCATGATCGAGCCCAGGACCGCCACCCCCACAACGCCGCCGATCGAGCGGAAGAACGCGAGCGAGGCAGTGACAACGCCCAGCCGCTCCACCGGGAAGGCGTTCTGGACGACGATCGTGAAGAGCGACATGGAGCTCCCCAGGCCGACTCCCAGGACCAGCATGTTGCGCAAGAGGGTCGCGTTGTCGGTTGCGGCGGTCATCTGGCCGAGCAGGAACATTCCCACGGTCGTGAAGCCCGTGCCGATGATCGCCAGCAGTTTGTAGCGGCCGGTTCGGCTCAGGAAGAGCCCGCTGGCGATGCTCACGACGATGAAGGCCAGCATCATCGGGGTGAGGATGAGCCCGCTGCTCGTGGCCGTGTCGCCGAGCGCGGCCTGGACGAAGAGCGGGATGTAGAGGATCGCCCCGAACATGCCCATGCTCGTCAGGAACGTGATGATCACCGAGGCCGTGAAGATGCGGTTGCGGAACAGGTCCAGCGGGATCGTCGGCGCCTGGGCGCGGCGCTCGATGAGGAGGAAGGCGGTCCCGAACAAGAGCGCGATGGTGAGGAGCCCGAGGATCTGGGGGCTGTTCCAGGGGTAGGTCGACCCACCCCAGGAGAGCGCGATCAGCAGGGGCACGACGCCGGCGATCAGGGCGCCCGAGCCCAGCCAGTCGATCGTGGCGCGCTTGTGCAGCGCCGTGTGGCTGGGCAGGACCGCGAACACGACGGCCATCGCCAGGAGCGCGAAGGGGACGTTGACGTAGAAGACCCAGCGCCAGCTCAGGTTGTCGGTGATGAAGCCGCCAACCGTGGGCCCGACGATCGTCGAGAGGCCGAACACGGCCATCAGGAGACCCTGGTACTTGCCCCGTTCGGCCGGCGTGAAGATGTCGCCGATGATGGCCTGCGAGATCGGCATCATCATCCCGGCCCCAACCCCCTGGAGCGCCCGGAACGCGATGAGCTCGGTCATCGATTGCGAGAGACCGGCGAGCATTGAGCCGGCGAGGAAGGTCGCGATGCCCGCCAGGTAGAGCCACTTCCGGCCGAAGATGTCCGACAGCTTGCCGAAGATGGGAACGCCGGCGGTGGAGGCGACGAGGTAGCCCGTGATCACCCAGCTGTAATGCTCCAGCCCGTTGAGCTCGCCCACGATCTTCGGCATCGCGGTGCCGACGATCGTCTGGTCGAGGGAGCTGAGCAGCATGCCCAGCATCACCGCGCCAAGGGTGGCGAACTGCGCGCGACGGTTGATGTGGATGAGGCCGTCGTCGAGTGGGACGGCGGCGGCGGCAGTTGTCACGGTGGGGTTCCCTGCGTGCGTTCGATAATCAGGCGGAAGAGCCGATCCAGGTCCGCGAGCTCATCGGGGCCGAGGACGCCCAGGCTGCGCCGGATGAACTCGAGCCGGATGCCCAGGATGTCGGCCAGCAACTCGCGACCGGCATCGGTGAGGTGAACCTCGACGATCCGACGGTCGCCGGCGAGGTGCTGGCGTTCCACCAGGCCGTGGCGCTCGAGCCGCTCGACGGTCCCGGTCACCGACGACAGGCTGGTGCCCAGCCACTCCCCGATGCCACTCATGGATGTGGGGCCGCGCCTGGAGAGTTTGAACAGCAGGCGCAGCTGGCCAAACGTGAGCTCCGCCGCGACCCAGCCGGGTATCTCGGCCCGGAAGCCCTTTGCGATCTCGACTGCGTGGGCCAGGACGTCCTCGAGCGCATCCGGGGCGTTTGAGTTGCCAGACAGCAATACTTCGCCCATGGACGAAGTATTGGTGCAAGGGTGGATAATCGTCAAGCAGCCGAAGGTCCTGTTCGGTACCGACAGGGTTGCTTGTCCGGCTGTTCCCCCTTCGGGGCGGCACTCGACAGGGCGACGAATCCGCCGTGGCACGCGGTTCGTGCGACGACGAGCAACGCCTCAATATCGCGGTGGCCGAACTTCGCAGGCCGACCGTGCCGGCGTGCGGGTGGAACAGGTCCTCCACAACGAGAGCCAACTGCCGGTTCGCCAGCTCAATGTTGCGGCCACGCCGCAGCATCAGCGCCCTGTCCGGCGCCCAGGTCAGGCGAGGACCCGCCACGATGGCAAGTTCGTGTCAGCACGGCTCGAGCATGGCCACGTTGTCCGGCACCTCGAAAACCATAACCTTCACGTAAACGGTAAGGTCTGATATCATCCCCGGGTGACAACCGCCGTGCCCCAAACACAGACCATGATTTCCGAGCGCCTCCTCCGCATTCAGGAGGTCGCTGGGGAGACCGGCCTTACCCCGCGCTCGATTCGCTACTACGAGGAGCGCGGCCTCCTGCGACCCGCCGCACGGTCCGAGGGAGCCTACCGCCTGTACGACGCCTCGGACCTCGAGCAGCTGCGCTTCATCAAGGGGCTTCGCGACGACGCCGGCCTGTCCATCGCCGACATCGGCGAGATCGTCGAGGACGAGGAATCCCGGCGGCGAGCCCGTGCGGCGCTGGAGGTGACCGATGACCCCGCCGAGCGACGAAGGATCCTGCTCGAGCGTCTGGCCAGCATCGAAGGGTTGCATGAGCGCCTAAACGCCAAGCTGGCGCGCCTCCAGGCGATGTTCGATGACGTCGAGGTCCGTAAGCGCAGGCTGCACGACCTCCTCGCGGCTTCCGACCAGGAGCTGGCCGCGTCGATCGAACCGGGGTCGGACCGTTGAGCGCCGGCAGCGCCCTGCCCCCGGTCGGCCGGTTCCGCTGGCGGGGCGCCCTGCGTCACCGCAACTTCCGGCTCTTCTGGTTCGGCCAGCTGATCTCACTCATCGGGACCTGGATGCAGTCGGTCGCCCAGGCATGGCTCGTCCTGCTGCTGACCCACGATCCGTTCT
>JADGQH010000298.1 GCA_017881985.1 Chloroflexota bacterium
CGACCGGCAGCTCGGCACTCACGCGATCACGCGGCCGATGCGTCCTCGTCGCGGCGGTGCGCCCACTTCGCCTCCAGGAGCCCCCACAGCCGCTCGCGCTCGGACTCGAGCGGGACGCGTGCCACGACCGGCTCGAGGAAGCCGAGCGTGATGAACTTGCGGGCCTCGTCCGGGGTGATCCCGCGGCTCTCGAGGTAGAAAAGCTGGGACGGGTCGATCGGCCCGACGCTGCTGGCGTGCGCGGCGCGCTTGCAGTCGGGCTGGTCGATCTCCAGCGACGGGATGGTCACCGATCGGCTCTTGCGGTCGAGGATCATCCCGAACTCGCCGAGGAAGCTGTCCGTGCCGCGGGCCGTCTGCTCGATCGAGATCAGGCCCTTGATGTAGGCTCGGCTGCCCTGCCCAAGGACGGCCTTGGAAAGCAGGTTCCCGGTCGTGTCCTGGCCGACGTGGCGCGTGTACGAGGTGAGGTCGAAGAGCTGGTCGGTCCCCCCGAAGACGATCTCGACCTGCTCGACCGAGCTCCCCTGTCCCACCAAGCGGTTGTCGATCCGCGACCGCACGATCCGCCCGCCGAGCTGCGCCAGGGCAAGCTTGAGCGTGGCGCCGCGGCCGAGGGTCGCCGCGCGCTGGTGGAGGAGCGTCGTCGACAACGGCAGGTCCTGGATCGAGGCGAACGAGAGCGTCGCGCCCGCACCCAGGTGGATCTCCGTCGTGGCGCCGACCAGGCCCTGCGGGACGGGCTCGCCGGCGGCGCACGCGATCGCCGGGCCGGGCGCGACCTGGTCCTCGATCACCGCGGCCGAGGCGTCGCTTCCGAGCCGGATGATCGTCCGCCCGATCAGGGCGCGCTCCGGCGTGCCGGCGGCCCAGCGGAGGAGGATCGGGCGCTCGACCTGCACGCCGTCCGGGACGTGGAGATGGATGCCCTGGCTCCAGAAGCCGCGCGAGAGGGCGGCCAGCTTCTCGTTCGTCGGCAGCGGCGTGGCGATGAGCGCGTCGCGGATCCCTGCCGCGTCGCGGGCGATGGCAGCGCCGAGCGTCTCGAGGACCACGCCGCGCTCGACGAGGCCGGGCTCGAGCGCGAGCCGCACGACCACGTCGTCGCGCAGCTCGATGACGCCCGCCGCCCCCTCCGGCAGCGATGCATCCGCCCCGGCGGCCGGCGCGTCGGCGCCGTGCAGGAACGGTCGAGCGGCGAACAGGTCCGCGGCTCGGAAGTCGACATACGTGGTGTACAGCTCGCTGGTCTCCACGGGGAGCCGCGCGAAGTCCGCGGCGGCTGCCGCGCGATCCTCGCGAAGCCAGGCCGGCTCGCCGCGTTCCTCGCCGATCGCGGCCGCGAGCGCCGCGTCGGCGAACGTGAACGGGAGCTCGGCGGGTGGGCGCCGGGCTCGCGCCGTGGCGGCACCCGGTCGGGCGGCGACGGTCGCCGCGGGCGTCATCGCCGATGAGCCGGCCGGGATGGTGGCCGGCGCCGCATGGGCGGTCGGGGGCTGGTTGTCGGCCGGCGACCCGCCGTCGGTGGAAGCTTCGGCCCCCGCCTCGGTGGGAACCGTCATCCCAGCGACCCCTCCATCTCCATCTTCACGAGGCGATTGAACTCGATGGCGTACTCCATCGGCAGCTCCTTCGTGAAGATCTCCAGGAAGCCCTGGACCACGAGGTTGGTCGCCTCGTTCTCGGTCAGGCCGCGGCTCATCAGGTAGAAGATCTGGTCCGCGCTGATCTTGCCGACGGTGGCCTCGTGGGTCATCGTCGTGTCGTCTTCCTGGATGTCGATGTACGGGTAGGTGTCCGAGCGGCTCGCCTCGTCGAGGAGCAGCGCGTCGCAGCGGACGCTCGCCACCACGCCGGTCGCGCCCGGCGCCACCTTGAGCGTGCCCCGGTAGGTCGAGCGGCCGCCGTCCTTGCTGACCGACTTGCTGACGATCCGGCTCCGCGTGTTGGGGGCCAGGTGGACGGCCTTCGCGCCGGTGTCCTGGTGCTGCCCGTGGCCGGCAAACGCCACGCTGATCACCTCGGCGGTGGCGCCTTCACCGCGCAGGTAGATCGCCGGGTACTTGACCGTCGCGCGGGAGCCCGTGTTCGCGTCAACCCACTCGACCGTGGAGCGGGCGTGGGCATGGGCTCGCTTCGTCACGAGGTTGTAGACGTCGCGGCTCCAGTTCTGGATCGTGGTGTAGCGGATCTGCGCGCCCGGCAGGGCGATCACCTCGACGACGGCCGCGTGGAGCGCGTCGGTCGTGTAGATCGGCGCCGTGCAGCCCTCGATGTAATGGACCTTCGAGCCCTCGTCCGCGATGATCAGCGTCCGCTCGAACTGGCCCGTGTTCTCGCCGTTGATCCGGAAGTAAGCCTGGAGCGGGAGCGGAACCTCCACGCCCTTCGGGATGTAGACGAAGCTGCCACCCGACCAGACCGCGCTGTTGAGCGCCGCGAACTTGTTGTCCTCCGGCGGGATCACGGTGCCGAAGTACTTCTTGACGATCTCGGGGTACTCGCGCAGGCCCTGGTCCATGCCCATGAAGACCACGCCGATCTTGCTGAGCTCCTCGCGGACCGAGTGGTAGACCACCTCGGAGTCGTACTGGGCACCGACGCCGGCGAGGAACTTCCGCTCCGCCTCGGGGATTCCCAGCTTCTCGAAGGTCTGCTTGATCTTGTCCGGCACGTCGTCCCAGGACTTCTCTTCGCCCTCGGACGGCTTGCGGTAGTAGACGATCTTGCTGAAGTCCAGGTGCTGGACGCTCTCGGGGATCCAGGTGGGCATCGCGCGGGCCATGAAGTGGTCGTAGGCGCGCAGCCGGAACTGGAGCATCCAGTCGGGCTCGGACTTGAAGCCGCTGATCTCGACGACCGTCTGCCGGGTCAGGCCGACCTTCGTCTCCGCCAGGTATGTGACGTCGTCGTGGAAGCCGAACTGGTAGTCCTGGGAGACGATCTCTCCACGCGCGACAGTCATCGTGACTCCTCGGGCAGGGTGGCGACCCGCCGCCGCGTGCCCGGGTTGGGCAGGTCGGGAGTTCGGCAGCGGGGACGCGCCGGATCGCGAGGGTGCCGCGATCCGTCGCTGCCGAATTCCGACCTGCATTGTCGGATATCCGGCTGCCGGCGTCAAACGGCAAAGCCGGAGTGCGCGACGGGGTCCGGAGGATCGCCGCGCTACCAGGACCCTTCGCTCATCAACGACCAAGCAGCGGGACGGGCGGCAGGCCCAGCGCAATACGAAGCTCGTTCGACGCCGCGGACGCCTGTATGTTGGCCGTCTCGGCTTCGCTCCCGTTGACCTTGAAGGCGACCCATGTCTTCGATGCCATCGCGGAGTGGTACGAGACGTATTGCTTGTTGTCGGGCGTGAGGACCTTGCGCGCGAGGGCCTTGAAGTCGCCGGTCCACGGGATCTTCTCCACGGCGCGGATGAAGGCAAGTCCCGCGGCCGCACGCTCCTTCGCCAGGTGCTTCGCGTCGGCGAGCTTCTGCGCGGACTTGTCCCAGGTGGCAGACGCCGCCCCGTTCGATTCGTTCATCATCTGCAGGCTGGCGCGCGACGCGTAGAGTCCCACGCGCGACGCGTTCTGCGTGCCGTAGTGGAGAACGCCGCCCCACGCGAGCGCATCCATGATGTCGGCCCGCCCGACGAACGCGGCGACCGGGAACCCGGCACCGAGC
>JADGQH010000077.1 GCA_017881985.1 Chloroflexota bacterium
CCTCCCCGTGGTGTGCCCGGTGCCGGCGGCGATCGTAGCAGCGGCGCTCGTGGCCGGCCCGCCCAGGTGTGGCACAGGACGCCTCGATGAAGGACACTTTGGCCTGACGCAGGAGCAACGAATGTCGGCTCTCGACGACGCGCCGCACCTCCACGCCGACGATCGCTCCACGTGGCGTGCTTGGCTGGAGGCGAACCACCGCACCGCCCGTGGCGCCTGGCTCGTGACCTGGCGGCCACGTCCCGGTCGGGTCAGCCTGGACTACGAGGCGGCCGTGGAAGAAGCCCTGTGCTTCGGCTGGGTGGACAGCACCGGCGGCCGCGTCGACGATGAGCGCGGCAAGCTCTACTTCGCACCGCGCAAGCCGCGCAGCGTCTGGGCCGCGTCGAACAGGGCGCGCGTCGAGCGCCTGATCGAGGAGGGGCGGATGGCTCCTGCCGGCCTCGCCGCGATCGAGCGCGCAAGGGCGAACGGATCGTGGAGCGTCCTGGAAGCCGCGGAACGGATGGAGATTCCGGATGACCTCGCGGCGGCCTTCGAGGGCCGCCCTCCGGGCGCCGCCAACTTCGCGGCGTTCCCGCCCTCGGCGCGCAAGATGCTGCTCGCCTGGGTCGCGGTGGCACAGCGCCCGGAGACCCGCGCCGCGCGAGTTGCGGAGATCGCGGAGGCGGCCGCGCGCAACGAACGGGCCCGGAGCTGAAGACCCGAACCCAGCGGAAGGCGCTCCACAACCCGATCGCGTCCGGCCAGCACCCCGCGCGCGGTAGCATCCGGCCGTGCGAGAGCCTGTTCGCCTGCGCCCCGGCATTGCGAGATGATCGACGTCGATGTCCTGATCGAGGGCGGGACGATCGTGGACGGCACCGGGGCGCCCGGCTTCACCGGCTCCGTTGCGGTCGTCGGCGACCGGCTGCGCCTGCTGCGGGACGCCACAACCGCCGGCGGCGATGTCGGTCGGCGCTCCGCCGAGATCCGAGCCCGCCGACGGATCGATGCCCGCGGCCTCGTGATCGCTCCGGGCTTCATCGACCTCCACAGTCACGGGGGCCTGGTGATGCTCGCGGAGCCGCGCAACGAGCCGAAGGTTCGCCAGGGCGTGACGACCGAGCTGATCGGCGTGGATGGCAACGCATACGCGCCGTTCCCGTCGCCGGGCGACCTCCTCGACTACGTCGTCCTCAACGGCGGGCTCGACGGCCGGCCGGACATCACCTACGACTGGTCGACGGTTGCCGAGTACATCGCGCGATACGACCGCCAGGTCTCGGTGAACGTCGCGTATGTCGTCGGGAACTCGCCGCTCCGGATCGCCTCGGTGGGCTGGGACGAGATCGAGGCGGATCGCCACGCGATGGCCGACCAGCGGGCGCGCCTGCGTGTTGCCCTCGAGGAGGGTGCCTTCGGCCTCTCGACTGGCCTCGACTACCCGCCCGGGTCCTACGCGACGACCGAGGAGCTCGTCGAGCTGGCCGCTGAGGCCGCACGGCTGGGCGGGATCTACCACACCCATGTCCGGTACCCGCTCGGGGACGGGTTCCTCGATCCGTACCGGGAGGCGATCGAGATCGGGCGGCGGTCGGGCGCCCCTGTTCACATCACGCACTTCTATCACCGGCCGACATTCCCGGGGCCGCCGGCGGTGATGCTGGCGCTGGTCGACGACGCTCGCGCCGAGGGGCTCGACGTGACGTTCGACCTCTATCCCTATGAATGGGCAAGCACCCGGCTCCTGATCATGCTGCCGAACTGGATCCAGGCGGGCGGCCTGGGCCCGCTCCGCGAGCGCCTCGCCGACCGGAAGGTCCGCGCCCGAATCCGCGAGGAATCCGGGGCACGGGGCCGGCTGTTCGCCGGCGACCGGTCGTGGGACGAGGTCCGGCTCGGCTACTTCGCCCGCCCGGAGAACGCCGAGTGGGAGGGCCGGACGCTCGGCGACTACCTGGCCGCGACCGGTTTGGACCCGGTGGACGCCATCTGCGACCTGCTGATCGCAGAGGACCTGCGGATCAACCAGGTGACGCCCGGGCCGCATCGGGCCGGGATCGAGGCGTTCATCCGGCACCCCAGGGCGATGATCGCGACCGACGGCGTCATGATCGGGGCGAAGCCGGCCCCCCGGACGTACGGCACCTATCCGCGCATCCTCGGCGAGCTCGTCCGCGACGAGCGCGTGCTGGGCCTGGAGGAGGCGATCCACAAGATGACCGGGGCATCGGCCGCGCGGCTCGGCCTCACCGACCGGGGCGTGATCGCCGATGGGTGTTTCGCGGACCTCGTCGTGTTCGACCCGGCCCGGGTGCGCGCGCTCGCAACGTACGAGGAGCCGCGCCGCTACCCGGAGGGCATCCCCTACGTGCTCGTGAACGGGGTGCTGGTGGTCGATGGCGACGAGCACACGGGCGCCACGCCCGGCCGAACGCTGCGGCGGGGACGTCCGGACTGACCCTGGCGCATACCCGGGTCGGGAGTGCTGCGATGGCGCACGGGGTGGCCCGACCGTTTGACACCGTGCGCGGTCGGCCCCCACCCTGTGCCGACCCACTCGGGCGTCCACGTCAGGAGGATCGGCGTGATCGAGCTCGGCGAGAACCGCTATGGCAAGCGGGCGATCCGGCTCGTCAAGGTCGTCCGCGATCCCGACGGCACCCAGGTCCGCGACCTCACCGTCGACATCGCGCTCGAGGGGGACTTCGCGGCCGCCCACACGGCGGGGGACAACGCGGCGGTCGTCGCAACGGACACGATGAAGAACACCGTGTACGCGCTGGCGGCGGACCAGCTGACCGGCGCGATCGAGGAGTTCGGCACGACCCTCGGGACCCACTTCGTCGGCTTCCCGCAGGTCCGGCGCGCAACGGTCGACCTCCGCGAGCACCGCTGGAAGCCGATCGCGGGCGCAGGTGATTCCGCGTCGGGCGCATTCCGGCGGGTCGGCGACGCCACCCGGACGGCGCGCGTCACGGCGACCCCGGACGCGACGGTCGTCGAGTCGGGCCTCGAGGATCTCGTCGTCATGAAGACGGCCGGATCGGCGTTCTCCGGCTTCGCCCGCGACCGCACCACGACCCTTCCCGAGCTGCGCGACCGGATCATGGCGACGAACGTGACCGTCTCGTGGCGCCACAGCGGCCCCACCGCGGACTGGGATGCCAGCCACGCGGCAATCGCGACCACCCTGCTCGAGGTCTTCGCGGACCACGCGAGCGAGTCGGTCCAGCACTCGATCTGGGTCATGGCCCAGGCGATGCTCGAGCGCCATGCCGGGATCGACGAGGTCCGCATGGCGCTGCCGAACCTCCACCACCTGCCCATCGACCTCACGCCGTTCGGGGGGACGAACCGGGGCGAGATCTTCGTGGCGACCACGCAGCCCCACGGCCTCATCGAGGCCACCGTCCGACGAACGGCTTCGTGACCGGGATCGCCCCGGGCGTCGAGCTCGTCGGCCCCGGCGTCCCGGGGCAGGAGCGCCTCCTGACGCCCGGGGCGGTCGCCTTCGTGGCCGACCTCGAGCGCCGGTTCCGCACCGAGCGGCAGGCGTTGCTCGGGCGACGGATCGACCGGCACGCGCAGATCGCCGCGGGCCGGATGCCCGCCTTCCTGCCGGAGACCGCGGACGTCCGGGCGGGCGACTGGCGGGTCGCGCCGACGCCAGCGGACCTCGACGACCGGCGGGTGGAGATCACGGGCCCGGCCGAGCCGAAGATGATGATCAACGCCCTGAACTCCGGTGCCCAGGTGTTCATGGCGGACTTCGAGGACGCGCTCAGCCCCACGTGGTCGAACGTTGTCGCCGGCCAGCTGGCGGTGCAGGAGGCGGTCCGCGGCACGCTCACGTTCGAGACCCCCGACAGGACCTACCGGCTGGGGGAGCGCACGGCGACCCTCCTTGTCCGGCCGCGCGGCTGGCACCTGGAGGAGCGGCATCTCCTCGTCGACGGCCGGCCCGTCTCGGCCAGCCTGTTCGACGCCGGGCTGTTCCTGTTCCACGACGCGGTCGAGACGCTGGCTCGCGGCTCCGGCCCCTACCTCTACCTCCCGAAGCTCGAGAGCCACCTCGAGGCCCGCCTCTGGAACGATGTCTTTGTCCATGCCCAGGCGGCCATCGGCATCCCGCGCGGCAGCGTTCGCTCCACGGTCCTCATCGAGACGATCCTCGCCGCGTTCGAGATGGAGGAGATCCTGTTTGAGCTCCGGGAGCACGCCGCCGGGCTCAATGCCGGTCGCTGGGACTACATCTTCAGCCTCATCAAGCGCTTCCGGGAGCTTCCTGCGTTCGTGTTGCCTGACAGAGGGCAGGTCACGATGGGCGTTCCGTTCATGCGCGCGTACACGCGCCTCCTCGTCGCCACGTGCCACCGCCGCGGCGCCCACGCGATCGGCGGGATGTCCGCCTTCATCCCGAACCGCCGCGAGCCCGAGGTGACCGCGAACGCCCTGGCCCGGGTTCGCGAGGACAAGGAACGCGAGGCGCGCGACGGGTTCGACGGCACCTGGGTTGCCCACCCGGACCTGGTCCCCGTCGCGGCCGAGGTCTTCGACCGGGTGCTCGGCGACCGCCCGAACCAGAAGGAGGCGCCCGGGGCGAGCGACGTCGAGGCGGCCGCGCTCCTCGACGTGAGCGTGCCCGGCGGCCGCGTCACCGAGGCCGGCGTTCGCCAGAACGTCAACGTCACGATCCGCTACCTCGACGCGTGGCTGCAGGGAAACGGCGCGGCGGCGATCGACAACCTGATGGAGGACACGGCGACCGCGGAGATCTCCCGCTCCCAGCTGTGGCAGTGGCGCCGTCACGCGACGCCGCTCGCGGATGGCGCGGCATTCACGGCGGACCGCTATCGGCGGATCCGGGACGAGGAGCTCGAGAAGATCGGGCGCCAGGGCGGGCGGTCCACCGAGGCCGCCACCATCCTCGACGGCCTGGTCCTCGCCGACGAGTTCGTCGAGTTCCTCACGCTGGACGCGTACTCCCGGCTGGACTGACCTGCCGCGCCCGGGCGGCCGTACCCCGGGCGGCCGCAGCTTCAGCCGCGACGCTCGTCATGCGAGCCCGCGCCGTCAGGCGAGGCGCTCGATCTCCCGTTCCACGAAGCGCCCGAACCCGCGCCGGCCGACGAACGCGCCGTCGCGCACCACGAAGGACCCGCGGAGGATGGTCGAGCGGACCGCCCCGCGCACAACGCGGCCCTCGAATGGCGTGTAGTCGCTCGAGTGGTGGAGGTCGTCCGCGCGGATCGTGCGGCGCGACGACGGGTCGAACAGGACGATGTCCGCGTCGAGGCCCACCGCCAGCGCGCCCTTCGACGCGAACCCGAACAGCCGTGCGGGCGTGGTGGAGAGCAGGTCGACCATGCGCTCCACGCTGATCCGACCGCTGGCCACGCCCGCGTCGTACACGACGCTGAGCAGCGTCTCGATCCCCGGCGCGCCGTTGGAGACGCGGTCGAACGACTCGCGCCAGCTCTGCTTCTCGACCCCGACGCGGTCGGGCACATGGTCGGTGGCGACGACCGAGAGGTCGCCGTCGGCGAGGCCGTCCCACAGCGCGCCGAGATGGCCCGCCTGCCGGAGCGGCGGTGAGATCACGTAGCGGGCCGCCTCCTCCGGGTCGCCGGCGTAGCGGTCCTCGGTGAGGGTGAGATAGACGGGGCACGTCTCGGCGAACACCGGGAGCCCCTCGGCGCGGGCCGACCGCACCTGTGCCAGGGCGTCCGCGGACGAGAGATGGACGACGAACAGCGGCGCCCGGGCAGCCCGGGCAAGGGCGATCGCCCGGCCCGTCGCCTCCGCTTCGACGTACGGCGGCCGCGACGACGCGTGGAAGCGGGGACCGATCTCGCCTGCGGCCAGGTGGCGGGCCGTCAGGGCTTCGAGGATCGCCCGGTTCTCGCAGTGCACCTGCAACATCCCACCCCGGCGACCCGCCGCCTCGAGCGCGCGGAGGATCAGCGCATCGTCAAGGCCGAAGTCGTAGACCATGAATGCCTTGAAGGTCGGGACGCCGGCGTCGATCGCGGCGGCAATCTCCGCGACCGGATCCTCGTGGGACGCCGTGACGACGAGGCTGGGCGCGACGTCCACGGCCGAATCGCTCGCCGTCGAGGCTCGCCATTCACGGAGACCGGTCATCAGCGAGCGGGTCGCCGCCGGGGACGACCCGGTGCCGGGGTTGTTGAAGGCCAGGAACGACGTGGTGCCACCGAAGGCCGCGGCGACCGAGTCGTCGAAGAAACGGTCGGGCCGCTCATCCGTCGCGACCCGCGTGTGGGTGTGGACGTCGACGACCCCGGGGAGGACGAGGAGGCCGCTCGCGTCGACGACCTCCCGGGCCGATGCCGCGAGACCTTCGAGATCAGGTTCCACGGCGGCGATTCGACCGCCCTCGACGGCAATGTCGGCGCGCGTCGAACCCTCCGCCGTGACGACGACGCCGCCCAGGACGAGGAGGTCGGTCACCGGTTACGGGGCCTCGAGGATCTCGATCTCCTGGGCACCGTCCCACAGGCACCGTCGCCCGGCCTCGCGGAGACGATCGGCCCAGCCCTCGTCCGGCTCGATCGTCGCGAAGTGGTTCGCCGCCAGCTGGCCGACCTTCGACGACGTGGTGCAGGCCCCGTAGGGGAGGAAGATCTCGCACTCGCTGATCCCGCCCGGATAGAGCGCGAGCTGGCCGGGGGCCGGGTGCGACGTGTGGTGCTCCCAGCCGACAGCAGGTCGGAGATCGCCGTACGGGATCCAGGTCGACTCACCGCTCCAGCGGCAGTGGATGAGCCGTGCGCGCAGGGGCAGGAGGAGGCGAATGACGGCGATCGTGCTCGGCGCCTCGGGTTCCCAGCCGGCGCTAAAGTGGAGGTCACCAACCCGGATCGACAGATCGCTCATCGGCGGAGGATAGCGCGTGTCGCAGGACCGGCCGACGATCTCCACCCACGTCCTCGACACCGCTGCGGGCGCGCCGCGGGCCGGCGTCATCGTCCGCCTCCGGCGGCCGGCCGGGGACGGCAGCGCGCCGATCGTCGGGGAGGGCGTGACCGACGGGGATGGCCGGATCCGCGACCTCCTCGGGGGCGGCATGCTGGAGACCGGCACCTACCGGCTCGAGTTCGCGCTCGACCCGGCCGCGTTCCTCGTGGGCCTTGCGCTGGAGATCCGGGTCGACGACGCCGCACGCAGCTATCACGTGCCGCTCCTGCTGGCGCCGTTCGGCGTCACGGCCTACCGCGGATCCTGACGCGCGTGGCGGAGCGCGTGCCCACGATCCCCGAGCTCGACGCGCTCGACGAGAACGCCTGTCGCGCGGCCCTCGCGCCGCTGTTCGAGGGCGCCCCCCGATTCCTCGCCCGACTCTGCGCCGACCGACCGTTCGGGGACGCGGCTCGCCTCTTCGCGCGGGCTCGCGAGATCGCCCGGGCGATGCCGGAGCCCGAGCAGCTCGAGCTCATCGACGCCCATCCGCGGCTCGGGGCTCCCCGCGAAGCCGTCTCGTCGCTCTCGTTCGTCGAGCAGGGCTACCACCGCGGGGCCGACGTGGGTGCGGTCGATGACACGGGAGTTGCCCTCGAGGAAGAGCTGGAGCGCCTGAACACTCGGTACGAGGCGGTGTTCGGGTTCCGCTACTGCGTCTTCGTGGCGGGCCGTTCGCGCGCCTCGCTCGTGCCGGAGCTCAGGGCCGCGGTCCACGCAGGGCGCGATGCGGAGATCGCGCGGGCGATCGAGGCGGTCGTCGCGATCGCCGCAGACCGCTATCAGAAGGTCGCCTCGCCGGTCGACTGAGGGTGCCGCGCGGCGGCCGCACGAGGTTCCGCGTGCGCCTCGTCGACTAGAAGTCGGCGCTGGCAGGCGTGCGCGGGAACGGGATGACATCCCGGATGTTCGCCATCCCGGTGGCGTACGCGACGGCACGATCGAACCCCAGCCCAAACCCTGCATGGGGCACGGTGCCGTACCGACGCAGGTCGCGGTACCACCAGTACGCCGCGGGATCGAGACCCGTCTCGCGAATGCGGGCGTCGAGCACGTCCAGGCGCTCCTCGCGCTGGCTTCCCCCGACGATCTCGCCGATACCGGGGGCGAGGACGTCCATGGCCGCGACCGTGCGTCCGTCGTCGTTGAGGCGCATGTAGAACGCCTTGATCTCCTTCGGGTAGTTGACGACCACGACCGGACGCTTCGCGAACTCCTCGCAGAGGTACCGCTCGTGCTCCGCCTGGAGGGCAACGCCCCACTCCACCGGGAACTCCCAGTCGCGGCCGGTTCGCTTGAGAACCTCGATCGCCTCCGTGTACTCCATGCGCGCAAAGCTCGACGTGACGAAGCCCTCCAGCCGGCTGACCGCTTCCTTGTCGATCCGGTCGGCGAAGAAGGCCATGTCGTCGGCGCGCTCGTCCAGGACCGCGCGGAAGCTGTACCGGAGCAGATCCTCGGCCAGGTCCGCGTTGTCGGAGATGTCGGCGAAGGCGATCTCCGGCTCGACCATCCAGAACTCGGAGAGATGCCGGCTGGTGTTCGAGTTCTCGGCCCGGAAGGTAGGGCCGAAGGTGTAGACGTTCGTGAGCGCCAGGCAGTAGGACTCGATGTTGAGCTGGCCGGACACGGTCAGGAAAGCAGGCTTGCCGAAGAAGTCCTGCGAGTAGTCGACCGCGCCCTCCGGCGTGCGCGGGAGGTTGGCAAGGTCGAGCGTCGAGACGCGGAACAGCTCTCCCGCCCCTTCGGCATCGCTGGCGGTCAGGATCGGCGTGTGCACCCAGTAGAAGCCGTGCTCGTCGAAGTAGCGATGGATCGCCATCGCGAGGCAGTGCCGAACCCGCGCGACCGCCCCGAAGGTGTTCGTCCGCACCCGCAGGTGAGCGACCTCCCGGAGGTACTCGAAGGAGTGCCGCTTCGCCGAGATCGGGTAGGTCTCCGGATCGTCCACCCACCCGACGACCACGACGGAGTCGGCGACGAGCTCGACGGTCTGCCCCTGGCCCTGCGATGCCGCGATCGTGCCCGTGATGGTGACGGCGCAACCGGCGGTCAGATGCAGGATCTCGTCGTGGTAGTTGCCGAGCGCTGCAGCGGCCACGACCTGGAGGGCGTCGAAGCATGACCCGTCGTGAACATGCAGGAACGAGAGCCCGGCCTTCGAATCGCGACGAGTCCGGATCCAGCCCTGGACGGTCGCGCGAGCACCGACCGCGGTCCGGCCCGCGAGGATGTCGACGACTCGTTCTGCCTTTGGCATGCGGTTCTCCTTGCGGCCTCGACGTGCACGCGGTGTCCGGCCGTGATCATGGAGAGACGTGGTGACGGCGTGACGCGTTCAGGATGAACCTTACCGAACGGGCGGTGCTGACACTCGAGTGCCGTGGAGATTGCCCGCGGCGCGAGTGCCGCGGAGAAGATCGGCCTCGGCGCGAGGCCTCGATCGGTCGCCCACGTCGGGCGTCTTGACCGATCCAGACGATTCCTGTACGATGACGCTGTTCTTGATCGATCCAGAATCGTCTCGCACGAGGTCGAACGGGAACAGGAGTACCCGATGAACCTTCTCACGATGCCGACCAACGAGGACCTCGCACGCGAGCGAATCGAGATGGCCTGGCGCGAATACGACCTCTGCCACGCCTGCGGTCAGCCGATGACGATCGAGGTCGTCGGCAGCAGCCTGTGGATCGAGTGCGCGTCGCTGCGTTCCCTTCAGGGGCTTCGGCGTCGCCTCTCGACCCCCTTCCATGACCGCCACCAGATCGAGCTGCCGGATGACGAGATGATCCCGGCTGCCGCCTAGGCGGAATTCGCGCTCAGGACAGGCCCGCGACCCTTCGCACGAGCTCGCTGCGGGAGCGCACGCCCAGCTTTCCATAGACGTGGCCCAGGTGGAACTCGACGGTCTTCGGGCCGATGAACAGCGCCGCGCCGGCTTCCTTGTTCGTGGCGTCGCCTGCGACGAGCGCGACCTGCAGCTCCCTGCGACGTCCGCGCCGTCAGGGACCCGCCACGGCTCGCCGCGGGCGCTTCGCCGGTCGCTCACAGCCCGAATCGGGCCTGCTCGGCCCAGGGCTCGGCGCCCAGTGGGCTCCGGGCGCCGACTGGCCGGACGCGGCATGCCGCGTCCGAGGCGAACACACTGCAGGTCCTCGGGCGACGTGCTCGGCCGGCCGGGTCGCGTCGGGCGTCTCGAACAGGCCGGCCGCGGGGCTCACCTCGGTATCTCGAAGGCGACCCCGCGCAGCGCCCACACGTAGCCGGCGCACCCGATGAGCGAGGTCCCCGCGGCGACGGCAAGAGCGGCCGCGAAGGTCCTCGGGGCAACGGTGTTTGCCGCGAGGAGCTCGGCGAGCGGACTCGGGTCAACCGCGATGACCACGATGCCGATGGTGCCGGCGACCACGGCCGTGGTCCCCGCCGCGCCCACGAGCCGCATCATCGGGCCCCCGAGGCCGTGCCCCCAGGTCCGCCGAGGCATCCAGCCCCGAGCGTAGACCAGGATGGCCGTCACGAACGATGCCCAGGCGAGCGAGATGAAGATCGCCCCCTCCACGTCGGCCAGGCGATGCCAGCCCGCGATCATCGTGCTGACGCCGACGGTCGCGATCAGGGCCGCCCCCAGGATGGCGACGAACGTGCGCACGCGCCGGGGCACCACCAGGACGGAGGCCAGGGCCAGCGACGACACGATCGCGACGTGCCCGCTCGGGAAGCTGTTCCCCGTGGCGTACGCGGCCCCCGCGAGCAGGTCCGGACGCTCGAGGACCTGCTTGAGCAGCTGGGCCGTGAGATTTGCGCCGCCCAGGAGCACGAACACCGCGGCGGCGAGCCCGAAGCCGCCCCGCGCGATTGCCAGGCTGAGCAGGCCGAGCGTCGCCACGGCGACGAACGCAAGGCTCACCGTCGTGAGGGCGTCGGTCGCCGCGCCGAGGATGGCCGGGTCGGACGCCACGCGCCCGTAGAGGATCATGTCCGCGACCTGCTGGCCGATGACCGATTGGGTCGTGGCCAGCCATACGAGGGCGACGAGGCAGGCCGAGACAATGCCAAGCACCGCGAGCCGGCCGCTGCTGCCCCGCGGCGTGACGACCGGTGTCCGCGTTCCCGAGAGCTCTCCGCGGTGGAGGCGCATCGCGTTCCGGCGTGTCATCGCGGGCCCGCCGCGGCATGGGCGGACCCTCGCCGCGTCTCATCGGCCTGCGCCGACCCGAACGGGGAGCGCGACGACCGCTGGACCGGAACCGGGGATTGCATGGGATGGACACGATTATGGTCGGCGACCCGAAGACCGCGAGTGGTTCGGATGCCATCGTCCGCCACCCGACCGCGGCGAGGCTGTGACGTGGGCTAGAGGTACCTGCCTTGGTCGTCCGCGCCCGGCCGCCGCCGGCCGCCGCCGGCCGCCGCCGGCCGATGCCCCTCGGACCTACTGGAACTTGAAGATCGCCACGTGGTCGGAGCCGTCGGCAAGCTGCAGGTCGAACTGGCGGCACGTCCCCGCCCACGACTTGGACGTCTTCCACGCATAGAGGTACTGGTTCACGGGGGCGCCGACATAGACGAGGAAGTTGACCGGGATCGCGATGAGCGCCGGGACGGTGTTCGTCGCGACGCCCGTCGGGCAGGCGACCGCGGTTACGACCGGGGAGCCGGCAGCGAGGATGCCGAGTCCGCGGTTGCCCCC
>JADGQH010000299.1 GCA_017881985.1 Chloroflexota bacterium
CGACGCGGTCTGAGTGACCTGGTCTCCTACCTCACCCGGCGATCTCGAGGTTCGCGATGCTCGCCAGGAGGGTCTTCACGCCGCCGGCCCGGAAGGCAACCGTGACCTCCTCGTCGTCGCGCGTCAGCTTGCTCGTGACCACGACGCCGTCGCCGAACCGGCCGTGGACCACGCGGTCGCCGTCGCGGAAGAGCCGCTGACCCGGGACCCGGACGCGGGGCGCCGCGGCGGGACGGACGGGAAGGGCCGCGGCCGGCCGACCCGGGAGCTGGCGAACCGGAAGGTCTTCGTCGGCGAACGCGGCGTCCGGGTGATCCGGGGGCTCGGAATCGTCGCGCCGGAGATCACGGAAGCTCCGGGCCGACGGGGTGAGCGATCCCGACGGCGCCCCCGCCGCGAACGCGTCGCGACGTGCCGCGAGATCGCGTGACGGACGGAAGCCCTCCCCGCGGGCCGGGGCGCCGGGCCGGCCGCTCCCCTCCCGCCACGCTCCGCCGGCGCGGGCACCGAGTCGCGACGAGCGCCGCGCCCCGAACGCGAGATCGAGGTCGTATGGATCGGCTGCTCCGGGAAGCAGGCGCGGCCCTTCCATCAGGTCCGCGGGGATCTCGTACAGGAAGCGCGACGGCACCGCGGGGCCACCCGCCGGACCCCACGTGGCCCGCCGCGAGGCATGCGAGAGGAAGAGCCGTTCTTTCGCCCGCGTGATCCCGACGTAGGCCAGCCGGCGTTCCTCCTCCAGCTCGTGCGGGTCGTCGCGTTCGCGCTCGGCGGTCAGCGCCCGGGCGTGCGGGAAGATCCCCTCCTCCAGGCCGCCGATGAAGACGGCGCCGAACTCGAGCCCCTTGGCGGCGTGCAGCGTGATGAGCGTGACCGCGTCGGCGTCGCCCTCGTAGCTGTCCTGGTCCGCCACGAGGGCCGTCTCCTCGAGCAGCCGGTCCAGCGCGTCGTCGGGCGACAGGTCGTCGTAACGGGTCGTCACGGAGCGAAGCTCGAGCAGGTTGCGCCAGCGCTCCTCGTTCTCTTCGGTCCCGTCGGCGAGCATGGCGCGGTACCCGGACGCCTCGAGGACGTCGTCGAGGAGCTCGGGCAGGGGCAGCAACCCGACCCGGGTCCGGAGCCGCCGGACGAGCGTCACGAAGTCCGCGACCGCGCTCCGGGCGCGGCTGGTCAGGACGAGCAGCCCGTCCGCGGCCGCACGCTCCAGGGCGCTCCAGTAGGTTGCCTCGGGCTCGTCGGCGGCGATCCGGAGCACCTCGAGCGACTTGTCGCCCAGGCCGCGTGGTGGGATGTTGATGACCCGCTCGAAGCTGACGCGGTCCCGGTCGCTGCGCAGGATTCGCAGGTAGCCGAGCGCGTCCTTGACCTCGCGGCGCTGGTAGAAACGCGTCCCGCCGATGAGCTGGTAGCGGATCCCGTAGCGCAGGAACGCTTCCTCGATCGCCCGGGACTGGGCGTTGGTCCGGTACAGGACCGCCACGTCCTTCGGCCGAAAGGCCTCGCCATCGTCGGCGCGACGGGTCAGCGACGCCGTCCTGCCCCCCAGGAGCGCCTCGACCTGGCGGGCGATCCACTCCGCCTCCTCCTCCTCGTCGTAGGCCTCGAAGCGCTGGATCGGACGGCCCCCGGCCTTCTCCGTCCAGAGCTTCTTCTCCTTGCGGTCCATGTTGTTGGCGACGACGGCGTGGGCCGCCTCGAGGATGAGCTGCGTGCTCCGGTAGTTGCGCTCGAGCTTCACCACGGTCGCGCCGGGCTCGTCGCGCTCGAAGTCGAGGATGTTGCGGAGGTCGGCCCCGCGCCACGCGTAGATCGACTGATCGTCGTCACCCACCACGCACAGGTTGTGGTGTGCGGCGGCGAGCGCCCGGACGATCCGGTACTGGGCCCGGTTCGTGTCCTGGTACTCGTCGACATGCAGGTAGCGCCAGCGCGCCTGGTACCGCGCGAGCACGTCCGGCTGGGTTTCCAGGAGCCGAACCGTCCAGCCCAGGAGGTCGTCGAAGTCGAGCGCGCCTGCCTCGCGGAGTCGCCGGTCGTATGCAACGGCGAGCTTCGCCAGCTCCTCCTGGTAGTGCGTCGTTGCGCCCTCGACGAGGGCGTCGGGCCCCTCGAGGTCGTTCTTCGCCCGAGACAGCGCCTCGAGCACGCCGCGCGGTCGGATCGGCCCGCCCTGCAGGGGGATGTCGAAGTCGCGGAAGACCTGCTTCATGAGCGTCAGCTGGTCGTCCGTGTCGTAGATCACGAACCGCGGATCGAGTCCGAGGGCCGCGCCGTCCCGTCGCAGCATCCGCGCACAGACCGCGTGGAAGGTCCCCATCTCGACCTTGCGGCCGTCCTCCGGGCCGATGAGCGCGACGATCCGCTCGCGCATCTCCGCGGCCGCCTTGTTGGTGAACGTGACCGCGAGGATCCGCCACGGCGCCACGCCGAGGACGCCGACCAGGTACGCCACCCGATGAGCCACGACGCGGGTCTTGCCACTCCCTGCGCCGGCGAGGATGAGCAGCGGCCCGTCCGTCGTGGTGACCGCGCGCGCCTGCTCGGGGTTCAGCCGCCCGGTGATCGCCGCTGCCAGCTCCTCGCGCGAGGCGACGCCCGTGGCGAGGCCGCGGTCGCGTTCGGGGGCGCGCGGATCCGGCCCCGCTGCCGCGAACGGGGGCTCCCCGTCGGACGCGGGCGCGTCGGGCAGCGGCGGCTCGTCGGCCAGCCACGGGGGCGGGGATTCCACGTCCCGATTGTACGGCGGGAGCCTGCACCGGCCGTCGACGGCGCGCCGGGCGCGTCCGCTACGCGCCGGGCGGCGGGGTGATCGTCACCGGATCGCCGATCTTCGAGAGCGAGAGTGCCACGTTGACGGTTCCGCCCGCCCCGAGCGGCACGTCGAAGCTCAGCTTCACCAGGCGCGGCGTGTCGGTCCGGACCAGCGCCGTGACGGCGACGTCGCCGAGAACGAGCCCACCCGGCAGCGCTGCCGCCGGGTTCCCGCCGGTGATCTGCGCCGCGGGAATCGTGAACGCGACGGCATAGCAGTCTGCATCGTCGCAGCGCTCGTTCGAGAGCGTCCTCGGCGCGACGCCGGGCCGCGCGAGGAATGCCCCGAGCTGGGCCAGGACCGCCGCCGGGTCGGCGAACAGGCCGAAGATCGAATCCGCGCCGGCCTGCCGGGTCCAGCCGCCCGACCCGAAGAGCGGCACCCTCGCGTAGACGATCCCGTCGATGGCGACGACGTCTGCCGTGACGTTGAAGAGCGCGGGGACGGCGAGCGACAGGGATGCCCGCTTCCCGGCTAGGTCACCATCCCCCGTGATCGTGGATCCGTCCAGCGCGATCGGCGCCCCCGACCCCGTCCCCTTCGAGCCCCCCAGGCTCAGGACCAGCTTGCCCGTCGCCGTCCCGTCGACGTGGAACGTCTTCGCCGCCTGGAGGCCGGAGATCCCCGCCTCCAGGATCTGCTTCGGGTCGCTGAGCGCGGGCGTCGCCCCGCCGCCGCACGCGGCGGCGACGAGCCCGAGCAGGACGACCGTCGCCAGGAGCGCCCGCTGCGCCCGGGCGAGGGCTCGACAGGACATGCTGCCTCCCGGATCGGCAGGGCGTGCCGCGCCACGCTCCAGGGCGCGGGGCATTCCCCCGTCAGCGTGGCGCGACGAGGCCCGGCTCGTCAACCG
>JADGQH010000078.1 GCA_017881985.1 Chloroflexota bacterium
GCGCGATCGTCGGACGTCCGGAGCGTGAAGGAGTGCGGGCGATCGGTCATCAACCGCCGGATCTCGCGGAAGTCGCCCGACGCGGCGAGGCGCCCCGACACGACCACGAGGACCCGCTCGGCGACGCGCTCCACCTCCTCGAGGATGTGCGACGAGAAGAGGATCACGCGGCCTTCGTTGGCCAGCGTCCGGAGGAGCGACATCATGTGGAGGCGCTGGCGCGGATCCATCCCGTTGAACGGCTCGTCGAGGATGAGCACCGCCGGATCGTGGACCAGGGCGGCAGCGACCTTCGCCCGCTGGCGCATCCCCTTCGAGTAGGTCGCGAGCTCGCGGTCGGCGGCCGTTGCGAGCTCCACCGTGCCGAGCGCCCGGTCGACGGCGCCGGTGCCGACGGGCAGGCCCTGGAGCTGCGCGCTGAGACGGACGAACTCGCGGGCGGTCAGGTACGGGAAGACGGCCTCGCGCTCCGGGACGAGGCCGACACGGCGGTAGACGGCCGGGTCACCGAAGGTGGGCCGCCCGTCCACGCTGACCGTCCCGGCCGACGGGCGAAGCAGCCCTGCCACGAGGTGGAGCAGGGTGCTCTTGCCGGCCCCATTCGGCCCGAGGAGGCCCGTGACGCCCGGCTCGAGGCTGAAGGTGATGTCGTTGACGGCGACGACGTTGCCGTACCACTTGGCGACGGCGGTGACCTCGACGCTCGGCGGCGCGGCGAGCTGGCTCATGCCTCGATCCTGCGGTAGCGGACGATCAGCACCACGAGAGAGACGACGGCCACGACGCAGGCGCAGGCCGCGAAGACGGCCGGGTCGATCCCCGATCGCGTCACGGTCACGTTGCCCCCCACGCCGCCGAACATGGTCCTGGCAAGGCCGTCGAGGAGGGCGTACGGGTCGAGCAGGGCGACGTAGCGGAACGGGTCGCGCAGCCGGCCCTGGACGACCAGCACCTGGACCACGCCGCTCAGCACGAGGAACGTGGCCACGATCGCGCCCGCCGCGAAGGCCCGGCGGGGAATGAACGCGGCGATCACGAGGCCCACGCCGGAGAAGAACGCCGCCGCGACGATCGTGCTCGCAACGATCGGCCAGACGAGCGGCAGGGCCTCGCCGAGGCCGGCGCCGAGGTCGATGGAGGCGAACACGATCCCGAGCAGGAGGATCAGCTGGGGCACGAAGAGGACGATGGCCAGCGCCGAGACGAGCGCCCCGTACTTGGCCAGGGCATAGTCCGTGCGCTCCAGCGCCCGGCTGAAATAGAGCGTCAGGACGTGGTGGCGCTGGTCGCGGCCGAGCAGCTCGGGCGCCTGGGCAGTCACGAAGAACGCGATGAAGGTCTGCACGACGGTGAGGTACTGGTGCGGCGTGACGGGGTTGGCCTTCGCCGCGGCCGCGCCGCCAAGCGCCTGGATGCCCACCCCGATGACGGCGGGAAGCAGCGTCAGCGCCGCGAGCGCGAACGGCGCGATCTTCGCGCGACCGCCGCGGCCGATCCCGAACGTCCATTTCAGCGATTGCGTGAAGAGCGTGGCGATCGCGTGGCGGCGGCCGAGGCGCGGGCCGTCGTAGCCCTGGTAACCAAGGTCGAAGATGGAGCCCGTCGCGCTTCCCGCGACGAGGTCAGGCGGCTGTGCCATCTGCGCCCTCCCCGTCGCGATCGTCGCGGAACAGGTCTTCCACCCGGTGCCTCGCCGCCTCGATGCGGATCAGCGCGAGACCGCGTGTCGCGGTGGCATCGCGGATCGCGTCGTACGGGCGTTCGTCCTGGACAACAACCAGGACACGTCGCGGGCCATCGACCGTGGCCTGGAATCCGGCCGCGACCAGGTCGGCCGCCAGGTCGTCGGCCCCTTCGTCCACCTCGACGATCAGCGTCCCGGTCCGGCCCGTGAAGCTGGCCAGCGGCGCAGATCGCAGGAGCCGCCCGCCATCAATTGCCACGACATGATCGCAGACGCGTTCGATCTCGCCGAGCAGGTGCGAGCAGACGAGGACGGCGATCCCGAACTCGGTCCCGGTGCGGCGGATCAGGTCCAGCATCTCGTCGCGCCCGGAGGGATCGAGGCCGTTCGTCGGCTCGTCGAGGAGGAGGAGCCGAGGGTCGTGGACGAGCGCCTGCGCCAGCTTGACGCGCTGCCGCATGCCGGTCGAGTAGCCTCCGATCGGGCGGTAGCGCTCCTCGAAGAGCCCCACGTGGCGGAGGACATCGGCGGTCCGCTCGCGTGCCGCTGTCCGGGGCAGGCCGCTCATCTCCGCGAGGTGCGCCACGAGATCGGTGGCGGTCAGGTCGGGCGGCAGGACGTCGTGCTCGGGCATGTAGCCCACCCGCTCGCGGATGCGGCTACCCTGCGTCGTGGTGTCGAGGTCGAGGACCGATGCCCGCCCGCTGGTCGGCGCGAGGAGCCCGAGCAGGATCCGCAGGAACGTGCTCTTGCCGGCGCCATTCGCGCCGACCAGGCCCACGATCCCCGGCTCGATCTCGACCGTCAGTGCGTCGAGCGCAAGGACGCCGCCGGCCGGCCCCGGGTAGCGCTTGGTGAGACTCTCCGTCGCGATCAGCGGCACCCGGGCAGTGTACCGGTGCCTCGGTGCCGCGGCCGGGCCGGTCGCGCGGTCGCCGGGCCGGGCTCGCCCTTGCTCGGCCGGGCGCACCGTCGCCGGGCGGGTCTGCGCTCGACGTTACCGGGAGCGCGGCCGACGCCAGGAGCCCGCTGTCAGCCGCCGGGCTTGACCGCCACGATCGATTGGCCCAGCGACCACAGCGTGGTCGCGGTCAGCGCGACCATGAAGACCGCCAACGGCAGCTGGCGCAGGCGCAGCGACCGAAGCGCCCCCGGGGAGTCGGCGTCCAGGTCCCGCGCGGCCGCGGCATGGCCGGCAACCGCCCCGAGCATGTGGCCGCCGACCACGACGCCGAGCTGGACCGCCCAGACGATGCCGGGCGGGAGCCATCCGCTGTTCGGCGTGAAGAACGCGAGGCCACCGAGGTTCCAGCCCTGCAGGAACGGGTCGCCCAGGGCGATCAGGATCTTCTGGCCGTCGATGAGCACGAAGGTGAGGTAGTGACCCGCGATATACCCTGTCGCGATCGGGACGAGACCGGCGCCGACCGCGGCGACGCCGACGGCAGCGCCGGACGATCCGGCGACCACGCGCGCGACGCCGAGCGCGAGGATGACGGCGATGCCGAGGAAGACCGACAGCGTGAGCGTCCCACCCGGGATCCCGGTCAGCCCCACCGTGTTGTACCAGAGCTGCGTCTGCGAGAGGCCGTCATAGAGGACGCCGGCCACCCCGAGGGCGGCAAGGGCGACGTCCGCGCGCCCCCAGCCAGGCTCGAGGAGCCCGGCACCGAACGATCGACGGCGGACGACGCCGGCCTCCGGCGGACCGGCCAGCGCGATCGGGGCGATCCGCCCCAGCAGCCCGAACCAGACGCTGAACACCTCTGCCCGAGCGCGCCACTCGTCCCGGCCGTACTGCATCATCCCGACGAGCGTGATCGCCAGGTAGGCCAGGAACGCTCCCACCAGGATCCGGCCACCGCCGCCGCCGGTCACGATCAGCTCCAGCCAGACGAACACGGCGTAGCCCGCCGCGGCGGGGGCGCTGCCGAGCCGGGTCGGATAGGACGCCGGCTCCCACGCGGCGACACCGAGACGCCGCACGATCCATGCGCCGGCGTCGAAGAGAGTCGTGAACGGGTCGAGCCACGCCCAGACTGGGCCGACGAGCGCGGAGATGAGCGCCAGGCCGACCCAGCCGTAGATCCAGAGGAACAGGACGCCCACGTCGCCGTCGCTCGCCCCGCCGACGACACCCTGCGCCACGATCCAGCCGACGGCGACGACGCCCGCCAGCCGCAACGCGGTCCGGAGCCACCCGGGCACCGTCCGCGGCCGGTCGTCGCCGGCGCCGAACGGGCGCACGTCCCGCACGAAGACGATCGCGAACGAGAGTGCCACCGCCGCGGCCGCCCCGGCCAGGTAGACAGGGAGCGGGATCGGCGACTCGAAGAGCCCCACGAGCTGATGGCCGAGCACCGCTCCGGGGAAGGCGAGCAGCGCGAGCGTCACCGCCCCGGTGATCCCCGCGAGGCGGGCGGCCGCGCGTCGCACGCGCCTGCCCGGCCGCCTCACGTCGGCTGCGCCCATGGAGCGTCCACCATCCGATAGACCACGTTTCGACCGCCTTCCTCGCGGTAGGCCACCGCGATCGGCCCGAGCGTTGCAGCATGCACCGCGAGGTGCGAGGCGGGGAATGCCGCTCCGTCGGTCTCCAGCGTGCCCACCGCGAACGGGATTACCTGGCCGTCGGTCGTCCGCAGCGTGAAGCTGGTCACCTGTCCGCCGGTCGCGTCGATCGCGAGAACCACTCCCGCGGCGGTCTTCCCAGCGGCGCTACAACCGACCAGCGCGACCGCCATCGCGACCGCCAGCGTGAGCGGTGCGCGAAGACGCGCCCGTGATCGCTCGCGCGTGGTGGCGCCGATACCGCGGACTTGTTCCACCGGATCAGCGCGACCGGCGCAGGAACCAGGCCAGCCCTGCAATCACGAGGGCAGCCAGGACCACGAGTGCGACGGCGATGTCTCCGGACCCGCCCGAGCTGCCGCCAGCCGCAGCGCCCGGAGACGCGATGGGCGTGGCGGCCGCGCCGGGCGACGCAGATCCCGCCTGGCCGGATCCTTCCACGGGAGCCGCCATCGTGAACCTGAACGTTCCCCGCTCGATCCCGTTGTCGTCCGGCGTGATCGTGGTCCAGCGCACGCTGTAGACGCCGGGCCCCAGCGTGGCGTAGCCGGAGATCGTCATCGATTCCGCGGTCGCCGCGGCTGCGGCGGCGTTGGTCGCGAGCGTCGCGCCATCCGGACCGAGCAGCTCCATCGAGCTCCGGCCCGTGTCGAATGCCTCGGCAAAGGTCGCGTTGATCGATGCCGGGGAGGCCGTGAGCGTCGTGCCGTCCGCTGGATCGGAGCTGACCAGCGACGCGTGCGCCAGTGCGGCACCGACCGGCATGAGGATCAGGACGGCAAGCGCGATCGCCGGTGCAGCAAGCCACGGGCGCGCGAATCGAGCCGATCGAGGGATCATCGCGCGGCACGGTAGCAGGAACCGCCCCGGCGCACGTTTGCCTGCCCGCCGCACGGGACGACCGTCCATAGGCCGCACGTGAAGCGAAGCGGCGTCAGCGAATGCCAGTGTCGTAGGACAGATCGACCCGGACCCAGGCCGCGGCGCCGGCCGGCACGACCACGTCGATCGGCGCCGGCGCATGCATCACCCCTGCCGCCGGGGCCGCCTCCACCCGCACGCTGCCCGCGGGAACGGCCACGCGGTACGAGCCGTCCGAGGCCGTTGTCGCGATGGCGATCTGGCGACCTCCCGCGTCGCGAACGATGATCGTCGCCCCACCGACGGGCTTCGGGGCGCAGCCGGGGAGGGGCGGGTTCGTTTCGACCGGGCAGGTGGGGCCGGCGGTCGCTATGCCGACGATCCACGGCCCGCCGCTCGTCGGGATCCCGACCGAGGGGGTGCTGGTGGCTCGTGGGGTCGGCGCAGGTGTCGGGCGTGGCGTGGGTTGCCGCGTGGGCGTCGGCTTGACCGTCGGAGCGGGCTTCGGGCTGGCCTGCGCCAGCGCGCTCGGGGCCGGCTGGGCGCTCGCGATCGGGCCGCTCGCCACGGGAAGCGCGTCGCCGGTCTCGCTCACCTTCGAGGCGACCCCATCGGACGTCACGGCGTAGACCCACGTGTGGCGGGAGATGCAGCCGGCCGGACAATCGCCCCAGCCCAGCTGGACCGTGACGCTCCAGCCGGACCCAGCCGGCAGCACCTCGTACCACGAACCCTGGCCGACCATGCCCGGGTCGCGCGCGCCGATCCCGGCAAAGCGGGCGTCCAGCGCGACGACGATTGCCGCGGCTTCGGATGCGGTGATCGCACTGGCCGGAGCCGTCGGCGTGACGGCCGGCGTCGACGTCGGAGCGCCGGGTGTCCCGGCGGCCGGAGCGCTGCACGCCGCGAGCAGAAGCGCCACGATGAGCAGGCTGGCGAGAGCGGCGGGTCGGGAAGGGACGCGCATGGCTCGATGACGGTAACGCCAACTGCTCGGTTCCGCATGCGGCACGGTTCCGCACGCGGCGTGCCGATCGGCGACCGGTTCCGATCCGAACGGCCGTCTCGCGGCTCACCCCGTCGACGTACCGTCGGGCGCTGGAGGTACCTGCATGCACGGACGATCACGCCGCCCCGGGACGCCGGTTCCCGTCGTGCCCGCGCCGGCGCCGGCGCCGCCGATCACAGCCGTGCCGGCGAGCACGACGATCCCCGGACGAAGGTCGACCGTCGAGCCCCCGCGTGCCCCCGGGGAACGGACCACCAGCCCGGGAGCGACGGGCGGGACCGTGGCCACGCTGCCGCATCGCCCATCCGGCGGCGCGGTCGTGCACCTCGGCGGATCGGGAGCGCGGGTGGCCCGCGATCGGGCGGTCGACGGCGCCGAGATCGTGTCCGTCCCGCGGCGGTCACGAGCCCGCAGCCCGGAGCCCTACCTGGTCCGGATCCTCCGCGCGGTCGGCGACCGCTCGCCCGTCGTGATCGCCGGAATCCCGGACGAACGGACCGCCCTCGAGCGTGAGTTCGTCCGGATCGGCCATCACCCCGACCGATTCATCGAGGACCCGCACCTCGATGCGGCCGACGACACGCTCCGCGCGCGCCTCCGGGCGCTTCGCTCGCACCCCGGCTGACAGGTAGCCGTCGGCCGGCGACGCCCGAATCGGGCCCCGAACCACCCGCTCGATTCGGGGGCTGGACCGGTGCGTCCCGCGCGGCCACAATGGCGTCTCGCACCGGCGCTCGACCGGTGGGCTGGGGGGCCGGCATCGCCTGACATGGGGATGGGACCGCAGTCCAAGCGGCCAGCTGCAGGGAACGGTCACGCCGGCGGCGCGGTCGTCCCCGCGAAGGTTCGGGCACCCCGCGTTCGGTGGCTGCCTCGCGAGCGCCTCGACAAGCTCCTGCCGCAGCTATGGGCGCATCGCCTGGCGCTCGTCGTCGCTCCGGCCGGGTCGGGGAAGACCACCCTCCTGGCCGGCTGGGCCGCGATGTCAGACCAGCCGGTGGCGTGGTATCGGGCCGAGAGCACCGACGGGAGCGAGGCGGAGCTGGTCGCCTGCCTCGAGGCGGCCTTCGCACCGGCGATCGTCGACCTGCCGCGTGGGTGGACGAGCGTCGAGGACGCCGTGGCCGCGCTCGAAGCGGCCGCCTCAACGAACGTTCTGCTGATCGTCGACGACCTCCACACGCTGACGGGATCCCCGGCCGAGGCCGCGTTCGAGCGCTTCATCGACTACGCGCCGCCGACGCTCGCGGTCCTCGCCGGCTCCCGGACATTCCCGCCCTTCAACCTCCCGCGGCGCCGGGTCTCCGGGGCGCTGCTGGAGATCAGCGTCGACGACCTGCGCTTTCGGTCGTGGGAGGTGGAGCGGCTCTTCCGCGACTTCTACGACGACGCCCTCCGCCCGGACGAGCTCGCCCGGCTCGCCCGCAGGACCGAGGGTTGGGCCGCCGGGCTGCAGCTCTTCCACCTCGCCACGCGCGGCAAGCCTCGCGATGAGCGGCTGCGGATCCTCGCGGGCCTCGGCTCCAGCCCCCGGTTCGTCCGCGACTACCTCGCGCGCAACGTGGTCGCGGAGCTCCCCGACGAGCTGCGCGACTTCCTCGTCCGGACCAGCGTCCTTCGCCGGCTGAGCGGGCCCCTCTGCGACGCGCTCCTCGCACGATCGGGGAGCCGGGACCTGCTCGAGGAGCTCGAGCGACGCAGCGTCTTCACGGTTGCGCTCGACGATGAGGGGACGTTCCGCTATCACGAGGTCCTGCGCAGCCATCTCGAGGCCATGCTCGTCGCGGAAGCCGGGGAGCAGGGCGCGCGGGAGCAGGCACGCCGGGCCGGAGAGCTCCTCGTGGCCGTCGGAGCGGTGGCGGAGGCCCTTGCCGCCTTCAGCCGCGCCGAGGACTGGTCCGCGGTGGATCGACTCCTCGAGCGGC
Organism: Chloroflexota bacterium; assembly: GCA_017881985.1. GTDB lineage: Bacteria > Chloroflexota > Limnocylindria > Limnocylindrales > CSP1-4 > CTSoil-043. Next base: position 8,051 of record JADGQH010000078.1, read on the forward strand.
ACGGGGCGCGGATCGTCGATGGCCACGGGGCGTGGATCGACAGCCTCCCGGCGGCGCTCCTGGTGCAGGATCCGTGGCTCACGCTCGCCACTGCCCGGCGCCACCGCGCCGAGGGACGCTGGGGCCAGGCCCTCGACGCGTACGCCAGCGCCGAGGCGCTTTTCGGGGCGGGCGATTCGGGGGCCGCATGCCGGCGCGAGCGGGTGGCGCTCGCCGCGTGGCTCGACCCGCATCCCGCGCCGAGCACCGAGTGGACGGGCTGGCTGCGGGCGGCGGTCGCCCGCGATCCGCTCCTGCGGCGCGCACCCGTGGTTGCCGGCACCGCCACGGCCGGCCGAACCTCCAGCTCCGGGTCGACGTCGCCGGGCCCGGGTCCGGGCGCGGGCGAGCTGCTGGCGACCGGGCTCTCCGCGCTCGTGGCGGGACGCGTCAGGGACGCCAGGCCGCTCCTCGACGAGGCGGCCCGGGCCGCGGTTGACTCCCCGACGCTGGCCGCGGCTGCGGCACTCGGCGGAGCGGTCGCCGGGCTCCTCGCGGGCGACGCGCGGGAGGCCATCGAGGCCGAGGCGGCCGTGGCGGCCGCCGAAAGGCTCGGCGTCCCGTGGCTCGCCCAGGTCGGGCGGGCCGCGCTCGCGATCTCGCGGAGCCCGATCGGCAGCGAGTATGGACGGGCCGACGCGTCGGCTGTCCGGATCGCCGCCGGTCGCGAGCAGGACCCGTGGGGAGAGGCGCTCGCCGCGCTCGCCGAAGGATGGGCCGCGCTCGAGGAGCCGGACGAGGCGGGTCCACCCCTGGAGATCGCCGTCGCCCGGTTCCGCGCGCTCGGTGCCTCTTCCCTCGAGGCCTGGGCGCGATCGCTCGCCGCCGGCTGCCTGGCCATTGAAGGCGCCCCGGCCGCCCGCGAGGCTGCCCTGGCCGCCGAGGCGTTCGCGCGGACGGCCGGCACGCCGGGGCCACATGCGCTCGCCTACGCGGCCCTCGCCATCGCGGATCCGGCGCATGCGCCGGATCTCCGCGCCCTTGCGGATGGCCTTTACGACGATACCGGGCTCTCCGAGCCCGAGGCGCTCCGACCGGCGGGCGTCCGATCGCACGCGCCGGAGGTCGGCGCCGGCGCGCACGAGGCGGCGGACGGGGTCCCGCCGCTCGAGATCCGGTGCTTCGGCGCGTTCTCGATCTCGGTCGCGGGCCGCGCCGTCGACCTTGCGTCGCTGAAGCCGCGTCCACGGGCGGTGCTGCGCCTGCTCGCCGTGAACGCCGGTCGACCCGTCCATCGCGAGGTGATCCAGGATGCGCTCTGGCGGGACGCCGACCCCGAGGCCGGGGCGCGGAGCCTCCACGTCGCGCTCTCGGCGCTCCGCCGGGAGCTCGAGCCGGCCGAGGTCCGCGGCAGCCGCGAGATCCTGCTTCGCGACGGCGACGCCTACCGGCTCGCGATCCCGCGTGGCTCGCGCGTCGACGTGCTCGCGTTCGAGGAGGCGATGAGCCGCGGACGCGCGGCTCGCGGACGCGACGACCCCGCCACCATCGCCGCGTATCGGGCGGCCGTTGCGGAATACGCCGGCGACCTGCTGCCGGAGGATGGCCCGGCCGACTGGGTCGTCGCCCGGCGCGAGCGGGCGCGTGCCGACTACGTCGAGGCGGCGCTCGGCCTCGCCGAGCTCGTCCTCGCCGAGCGGCCGGCGGAGGCCGCGGCCGTGTGCGTCGCGGCGCTTGGCATCGACCCGTATCACGACCCGCTCTGGCGGCTGCTCATCGATGCGCGGGAACGCGCCGGTGATCGCGCGGCAGCCGCGAGCGCACGGGCGAGCTACGCGCGCATGCTCGCCGATCTCGGGCTTGCCGAATCTGCCGGCGAGGCCCGCTCGACGGCAGGCTCCCACCCGGCCGAGTCCGCGCCGCTCACTTCGCCTCGCGGAACTCGACCTCGGTGATCGCGACGTTCGCGCCGCCGCTCGAGGCATAGACCGACTTCACGGTCAACCGGAAGGTCGTCGCTCCCTTGGCGGACACGTCGAACGACTGCGGGTCCTTGACGTCCTTGAGCTCGAGATCCCTGGACGCGACGGCCGCGCCCGACGCGTCGAGGAACTCGACGGTGATGTCGTGCGGGCGCGGGCTGCCCTGGAAATCGGGGACGGCGCCCGAGGTGACGAGGATCTTCGCGATGTCCGTCGCCGGGCTGAACCCGGCGCTGATGGTCGGGGCCGCCCCGCCCGTCACCGGAGCTGCCCAGTACGTGTTGCTGAACCCGTCGAACGCTGCCTGGGCCGGGTGCCCCTTGACGGCCGGCCCGGTCGCCTGGCCGGCGCTGTGGACCGGGACCAGGTTCGGCGCAACGGTCTGCCGAATGGACGAGATGAACGAGTTGACGCCGTCGCGCCAGTCGGGAACCACGGCGTACCCGACGACCGCGCCGACGAGCGCCGCGACGACGACGACCTGGATCACGAGAGTGAGCAGCCGCCCGATCGAGAGCCCGCGGCGGCCCGCGCGGCCGTCGGTGCGCATGCTCTTCGGCCGCTCGCCGGCGGCAGCCGTGGTTCGACGTCGGCGGAAGATCCGCCGGTACCAGGGCACCTTCGGCGCCACCGCGACGACGGCCTCGGCCAGGGATTGGCCGCAGCGCCGGCAGAAACGCCGGGTCGGATCGTTCCCGATCCGGCAGTTCCCACAGATGAGATCGCCCGGGTTTGCCGGCGGCGTCTCGGCCTGCGCCTGGCGGGCCGCCTGTCGGGCATGTTCCGGGCCGGGCCGAACCGCGACGGGCTGCCGGGATGCAGGCTGCTCCGGCATCGCCGTCGGCACGACGGCCGCGGGCTGGACGGCCGGAGTCACGACCGGTGCCGGCGGCGCGACCTGGCGAACCGGGCGGGCTGCGGGCGGCTGGGCGGGAGGGGCGACGGGCCGAGCGGCCGGCGGCTGAGCTGTCGGAAGGCCCGCCGTCGGCTCGGCGGGGGGCGGGGTGGCGACGATCGGCGGAGGGGTCGGACGGGCTGCCTCGAAGAGCGGACGTGGTCGCGGGATCGTGCCTCCGGAGCCGCCCAGGGCGGGTCGAATGCGCGGCGCAGCGGGCACGACCGGAGTGGCTGCCGGGGCCGGCGCGGCCGCGGGTCCCGGTTCGGGGATGGGTGCGGATTCGGCCACGGGCGTGGTGGTCGGTGTCGGCTCAGGCTCGCGCACCGGCTCGGGCACGACATCAGGCACCGGCTCGAGGATCGGGGCCGGTGCCACCATCGGCTCGGGCGGCGGCTCGACCACGATCGACGGCGCGGGAGCGGCCTCGGGTGCCGGGGCGGACACCATCGCCGCGATCGGCTCGGGCTGCGGCGCGGGCTGAGGCGCCGGTGCGGCGCTCGGCTCGGGCTGCGCCACGGGGGTCGGGGTCGATTCGGGCTCGGGCTCGGGCCCGGGAGCCAAGGCCGCGATCGGATCGGGCTCTGCCACGACTGCGGGCTCGGGCGTGACCACGCGTTCGGATTC
>JADGQH010000079.1 GCA_017881985.1 Chloroflexota bacterium
CGTCGGGCCTGGTCGTTCTGGGCGTCGAGCCCGAGGCGCATGCCCAGGCCGAACTCGGCGTTGTCCTCGAAGAGCGAGTTGTTCCAGGCCGGGCCCCGGCCCGCGGCGTTCACCGTCCACGGGGTCGTGGGCAGGTTGGCGCCGTAGATGGACGAGCAGCCCGTGGCGTTGGCCACGATCATCCGGTCGCCGAAGAGCTGGGACACGAGCTTGAGGTACGGGGTCTCGCCGCAGCCGTTGCAGGCCAGCGAGAACTCGAACAGCGGCTCGAGCACCTGGGCGCCCTTGACGGTGTCGTGGGCGATCAGGCTCCGGTCGAGCGGCGGGATCGACTGGAAGAACTCCCAGTGCGGCCGCTCGACATCGCGATGCGCGGCAGCGGGCTCGAGGTTGATGGACTTGTGCTTGACCTCGGTCTTGCTCTTGGCCGGGCAGACGTCCACGCAGACGCCGCAGCCGGTGCAATCGTCCGGGGCCACCTGGATCGTGATGCGGTGGTCCAGCAGGTCGCGGGACTTGAACTCCTTGGACTGGAAGCCCGCCGGGGCGCCCTCGACGGCCGCGGCCGGGTAGACCTTCATCCGGATCGCGGCGTGCGGGCAGACCATGGCGCACTTGCCGCAGTCGATGCAGATCGACGGATCCCAGATCGGGAGCTCCAGGGCGATGGCCCGCTTCTCGAACCGCGTGGTGCCCGATGGGAACGTTCCGTCGACCGGGAAGGCCGAGACCGGGAGCCGGTCGCCGTCGCCGGCCATCAGGACCGCCGTGACGTTCCTGACGAAGTCCGGAGCGTCGGCGGGCACGACGGGAGGAAGCGCGTGGCCGGTCGTGGCCGGGCCGAGCGTCACGTGGCCGAGGCGCGCGATCGAGGCGTCGATGGCCGCGAAGTTCTGGTCGACGACCGCCTGGCCGCGCTTCGCGTAGGTCTTCTCCACGAAGGCCTTGATCCGCTCGATCGCCTCTGCCGACGGCAGCACGCCCGACAGGTGGAAGAAGCAGGGCTGCATGATCGTGTTGATGCGCGTGCCCATGCCCGTCTCGGCGGCCACGGCGAGGGCGTCGATGACCCAGAAGTCGATCTTCTTGTTGACCAGGTGCCGCTGGACATCGACCGGCAGGTGATCCCAGATCTCGTCCGGCCCATAGGGCGAGTTGAGGAGGAACGTTGCGCCGGGCTTGGCGAAGTCGAGGATCTTGATCTTGTCGAGGAGCCCGAACTGGTGGCAGGCGACGAAGTCCGCCGAGTCGATGAGATAGGCCGACTTCGTCTGGACGGGCCCGAAGCGGAGATGCGAGACCGTGGTCCCGCCGGACTTCTTCGAGTCGTACACGAAGAAGCCCTGGGCGAAGAGATCGGTGCCCTCGCCGATGATCTTCACGGAGGCATGGTTCGCGCCGACGGTTCCATCCGAGCCGAGGCCGAAGAACAGGGCCTGCACCTCGCCCGCGGGGCGCGGGGTGCGGTAGTCCACGTCGATCGGCAGGCTCAGGTGCGTGACGTCGTCGTAGATGCCGACCGTGAAGTGGCGCTTGGGCCGGTCCGCCGAAAGCTCGTCGAACACGGGCCGGATCATGCCCGGGGTCACTTCCTTGGACGAAAGACCGTATCGGCCGCCGATGACGCGGGGCATCATCGTGAACGGGGGCTCCTCGGAGTCCATCTGCTCGGTGAGCGCGGCCACGACGGCCTGGTAGAGCGGCTCGCCGACGGCGCCGGGCTCCTTGGTCCGGTCCAGGACCGCGATCGCCTTGACGGTCGAGGGGAGCGCGGCCATGAGCGCATCCGACGGGAACGGCTGGAAGAGCCGGACCACGACGACGCCGACCTTCTGGCCGGTGGCGTTGAGGGCGTCGACGGTCTCCTGCACCGCGCCCGCGGCGGAGCCGATGATCACGATGACGCGGTCGGCGTCGGGCGCGCCGTGGTAGTCGACGATGCCGTAGTGGCGGCCGGTCTGCTCGGCGAGCTCGGCCATGACCTCGGTCACGATGCCCGGGACGGCGTCGTAGAACCGGTTCGCGGCCTCGCGAGCCTGGAAGAACGAGTCCGGGTTCTGGGCCGTGCCGCGGATGAAGGGCGCGTCGGGCGTCATGCCGCGGGCCCGGAAGGCGAGCACGTCATCGTCGCGGATGAGCGACCGGATGACATCGTCCCCCATGATCGCGATCTTGTTGATCTCATGGGAGGTGCGGAACCCGTCGAAGAAGTGCAGGAACGGGATCCGCGACCTGAGCGTGGCGGCATGCGCGACGAGCGCGAAGTCGTGAGCCTCCTGGACGGAGCCCGCGGCGAGCATCGCCCAGCCCGTGGCCCGCGCGTGCATGACGTCGCTGTGGTCGCCGTAGATCGAGAGCGCATGCGTCGCAAGCGTGCGGGCCGCGACGTGGATCACCGTCGGCGTCAGCTCGCCCGCGATCTTGAACATGTTCGGGATCATGAGGAGCAGCCCCTGGGACGCCGTGAAGGTCGTCGCCAGCGCGCCCTTCTGCAGCGCACCGTGGAGCGCGCCGGCCGCGCCGCCCTCGGACTGCATCTCGATGACGTCGGGAACCTTGCCCCACAGGTTCGGCTTCCCGGCCGCCGACCAGTCGTCGGCGTGCTCCGCCATCGGGGACGCGGGCGTGATCGGGAAGATCGAGATCACCTCGCTCAGGGCGTAGGCGATGCGGGCCGCGGCCTCGTTGCCGTCCATGCACACGAAGACCTTGTCGCGGCTCCGGGCGTCTGGTGTGGCGGGGGCGGCGCCCGGTGCGGCAACGGGCCGCTCCAGGGGCGTCTGCAGGGTCATGCTGGACCTCCGATTGCGCGAAGACGGCTGGCGAGACTGCCGCCTTCAACGTGTTTCAGGATTGTCGCGCCGATGCCCGCAGCCCGGGCCTCCCGGGCTTCGTCTGCACCCAGGTACGCGGCGAGAACGACGATGTGATCACGGGGAGTGACGCCGTCGAGGGCGTCCGCCACCGCACGCCAGCCGCCCCGGAGCGCGCCATCGACGAGGACGAGATCGGGCGCGCAGGTCCGCGCCGCGAGGGCCGCGGAGCCGGCCGACCGGACCTCGCCGACGACGGCGAAGCCGTGCCGGTTCAGGTGCGCGGCGAGCGCATCGGAAGCGCCGAGGTGGTCGCTCACGATGAGAAGCCGGCGCACCGGTTGGGGATAGGGCTGGAACATGCTGGTAGCGTCGCCCCGGGCCTCTGGACCGGGCACCCGCGCACCGGCCCCAAGAAGGGGGCCATTCGGCCCTGCCAAGGGTCGCGATCTGCACGGCACACTGCGGAGCGTGGTGGACGTCGCAGGGGACGCGCGATGTCCACCACTACCTGTGTTCGGGGCAGTCTGACCCGGCACTGACGCGGCGGCCACAAATGGCGCGCCCAGCTTGCGTCGCCCGAGGGCGGTTGCCCGGGCATCCGTAACGCGCAATTCTTCCGGTGGCGACGCGCTCGTGGTCCGGATCGGACCCGACCCGCCCGATCGGTTCGTACCCGCCCGCCTACAGGTAGTGCGTTCGACGCGCCTGGACGGTCAGCTCGTCGCGGAAGTCGGGGTGTGCGATCGCGATCAGGGCGGCCGCACGCTCGCGGATCGACTTCCCGAAGAGCTCCGCGACCCCCCACTCCGTGACGACGGTCCGGACGTGCGCGCGCGTCGTCACGACGCCCGCACCCTCGGCGAGGAACGGGGTGATCCGCGAGACGGTCCCGCCGGCAGCGGTGGACGGGAGCGCGATGATCGGGCGCCCGTTCGTCGCGAGAGCGGCGCCGCGGATGAAGTCCATCTGCCCGCCGACCCCGCTGTAGAGACGCCAGCCGATCGAGTCGGCGCAGACCTGGCCGGTCAGGTCGATCGCGATCGCCGAGTTGATCGCCGTCATCCGGCTGAAGCTCCGGATGACGTGGGTGTCGTTCGTGAAGTCGGTGGCCCGCATCTCGACCATCGGGTTGTCATGGACGAACCGGTACAGCTTCTGCGTCCCCATCATGAACGTGGCCACGATCTTGCCGCGGTTGCGCTCCTTGGCGAGCCCGGTCACGGCGCCCGCTTCCACGAGGTCGACGATGGCGTCGGTCATCAGCTCGGTGTGGATGCCGAGATCGTGCTTGTCCCGGAGACAGTTGGCGACGGCGGTCGGGATCGCCCCGATCCCCATCTGGAGCGTGGCGCCGTCCGGGACCAGCTCCGCGACGAACTCCCCGATCCGCCGTTCCACGGGGTTGATCTCGCCGTCGGGCCGCGGATATGGCGCGATGTCCACCTCGACCGCGTAGTCGATCTGCGAGACGTGGACGAAGCTCTCGCCGAGAGTCCGCGGCATCGCCGCGTTCACCTGGGCGATCACGGTCTTCGCGGCACGGATCGCGGCCTGCATCGCCTCGACCGACGTGCCGAGCGAGCAGTACCCGTGCGCATCCGGCGGGGAGACGTTGCACAGCACGGCGTCGAGTGGGAGCAGCCCGGCGTCGAAGAGGTGCGGCACGTCCGACAGGAAGACCGGCACGTAGTCGGCGCGGCCCTCGTTCACGGCGGCGCGGGCGTTCGGGCCGATGAAGAGCGCGGTGTGGCGGAAGTGCCCGGCCATCTCGGGCGCGAGATGCGGGCCCGGCCCCTCGATATGGAGGTGGACGATGTCCACGTCCCGCAGCTCCGGGGCGCGCGCCACGAGGGCGTCGAGCAGGGCGGACGGCGCGGCAGACGCGCACTGGACGTAGACCCTGTCGCCGGAACGAATCCCGGCGACGGCCTCTTCCGGCGAGACGATCTTCATTTCCGCAGTCTGGGAGGGCCGCTCCGGACTGCAACTGTGCCGACCGGCCCATTGGCCGAGCCCATCGGGCCCGAAGGCCGCCACCGGGTCGGGGCGGGTCCCGGCGGGGATTGGTTCGCGGGACCGCCCGCCGTCTGCAAACGCAGGTTGCGAAACGTCCATCGAGTCTTCGCCGATCCTCGCCCGTGCTCCGGTATGCTGCGCCGTCGGTCGGTCTGCGGCACTCGTGGCCGTGGGCCGTTTCGCCCCGGCCCGTCGAGAGGCGGGCCGACAGTGCGCTCCCAGCCCCATTGCTCGGACCGGCTGCACGGAGGATCCATGAACCGCGCCACGAACCGCCGGCTGCGCGCCGGATTGCTCGCCACGCTGCTCCCGCTCGGGCTCGCCCTCTTCCTGCCCGCCGCCGCGCTCGTCCCGACCGTCGCGGCAGCGGATCCCCTGAGCGTGACCACCCCGTATCCCAGCGTGGCCGCGCAGCCCGGCGCCAGCGTCTCGTTCCCGATCACGATCACGACGGACGCGACCCGGACCGTCGGGCTGACTGTCGACGGCGTCCCGCAGGGCGGGTCCGCGCGGCTGACGGGCGGCGGCTTCACGGTCGACGCGGTCCAGGCCGAGTCTGGCAAGCCTGCGACCGTCAGCCTCGACGTCACGCTGCCTCCGGACGCGAACGGGATCATCACGATGACGGTCCACGCGACGTCGGGAAGCCTGGCCGCGGATCTCCCTGTCCGGCTCCGGGTCGAGGGCGGCGCGGGCGGCAGCGTGACGATCGATCCGCCCACCGGCCAGAAGGTCGCGGCCGGCGGATCGCTCACGTTCAACCTGACGCTCCACAACAACACCCCGCGCGACACGACGTTCACGTTCTCCAGCCAGCAGCCCGACGGCTGGCAGGTCAACGCCTTGCCCGGCGGCTCCAGCCAGGCCACCAGCCTGAAGGTCGCCGCGGCCAGCACCGGGAGCGTCACCGTCAGCGTCGCCTCGCCCGGCACGGCGACGGCAGGCGACTACAAGGTGGAGCTCGACACGGCGAGCGACGGCGACGTCCAGCCCGATCCGGTCATCCTCCCGGTGACGATCACCGGGAGCTACACGGTTGCGCTGACCCAGACCTCGGACGAGACGCTCCAGACCTCGGCCCAGCCCGGCGCCGGGAAGGCCTACGTCTGGGTGGTCCAGAACACCGGATCGGGGCCGCTGGCAAACATCACCGTCAGCGCCACGCCGCCGACGGGCTGGACGGTGACGTTCGATGCGGCCACGATTCCCAGCCTGGCGCCCGGCAAGACGCAGAACGTGACCGCCACGATCACGCCGTCCGGGAACGCGGTTGCGGGCGACTACACGATTCCGTTCACCGCCACCGTCCCCAGCAGCGGGAGCGTCCCGGGGGCGACGGCCAGCCGGGAGGTCAGGGTGACGGTCCAGGTCGGGCTCAACTGGCTGGTCGTCGGCGGGGCGCTCATCCTGCTCGTGCTGGTCGGCCTGAGCTGGGTCTTCGGGCGGTTCGGGCGCCGCTGATCGATGGTCACGCAGGCATCCCCGCTCGCGGAGCGCGGGCGCGACTCGACCCTCGAGCCGGTCATCGAGGCCCGGCGCCTGACGAAGCGATACGGCGCCCGGGTGGCCGTGGATGACCTCAGCTTCGAGGTCCGGCCGGGCGAGGTGTTCGGCCTGCTCGGACCCAACGGGGCCGGCAAGACCACCACGGTGCTCATGCTGCTGGGCCTCACTGAACCGACGTCCGGCGAGGCGCGCGTGGTCGGAGTCGACCCGATGCGCGACCCGCTGGAGGTGAAGCGCCATGTCGGCTACATGCCCGACACGGTCGGCTTCTACGACGGGCTGAGCGCGCGCGAGAACCTGGCCTACACGGCGCGCCTGAACCGCATCCCGCGCGCCGAGGCGGCAGAGCGGATCTCGGATCTGCTCGCCCAGGTGGGCCTCGCCGAGGTCGCCGCGCAGAAGGTCGACACGTTCTCCCGCGGCATGCGCCAGCGCCTCGGCGTGGCGGACGCGCTCCTCAAGGACCCGTCCGTCCTGATCCTCGACGAGCCGACGGCGTCCCTCGACCCGGAGGGCGTCGTCGAGCTGCTCGCGCTCATCGAGCGAATTGCCCTCGAGCGGCGGATCGCCGTCCTCCTCTCCTCCCACCTGCTCGACCAGGTCCAGGCGATCTGCCAGCGTGTCGGGATCTTCTACCGGGGCCGCCTGATCGCGGAAGGGTCCGTCCGCGACCTCGCGAGCGAGGGGTCGCGAACCCAGGATGTCGTCGAGGTGGGGGCCCAGGCCTCCGACGGCCACCCGGCCGGCGTCGACCTCCTGACCGCCGCGCTTCGCGGCACGCCGGGGGTCGCGTCCGTGGCACCGGACCCCGACGCGCCGGGCCGCGTCCTCGTCACGGGCGCACCCGGGATCGCCGGCGCGCTGACCTCGGCGCTTGCCGCGACGGGGCTCCACCCGGTTCATCTCCGGACGCACGAGGAGCGCCTCGACGCGATCTACGCGAGGCTGGTGCACGCCGCGGCCGAGGCCCCGGCTGCGGCGCCCGAAGGCCGCACCGTCAGCCTGGCGCCCGCACCGCGACGATCGATCCGCCGGGCCCCCGGGCGCGCCGGTCACCGGCGGCCCGAACGCAGCGACCAGGACGGGGGCAACGCGGACCGCAGCAACCGGGACGGTGGCGATCACGATCGCGGCGACGGCCACGACCATCGCGACGACGACGCCGGGGGACCCCGATGAGCGCGCCTGCGACTGCTCCGACGAGCCCCGGGATCGCGCATCCGCGATCGGAGACCCGCCCTCCGTCGGGCGGCTGGCGGATCGTCGCGGCGAAGGAGCTCGCGGATCACCTCGGGAGCACCCGCTTCGTGGTCCTGTTCGTGGTGCTCGGCCTCGCGGGAGCTTCCGCGGTCTACTCGGTCTCGCAGCAGATCGTGAGCGTGGCCGCGGGCGTGAGGTCGACCGAGAGCCTCTTCCCGCTGCTCTTCACGCTGAGCGCCTCGGACATCGCCGTCGCGACGCAGCAATCGGCCAACACGCCGCTCCCATCCTTCGTGGCCCTGATCTCGCTCCTGGCGCCGCTGCTGGGCATCGCCTTCGGGTTCGACGCGGTGAACCGCGAACGGTCCGAGCGAACGCTGCCCCGGCTTCTCGCGCAGCCGATCTACCGCGACGACGTCATCAACGGCAAGTTCGCGGCCGGCCTCGCCGCCATCGGGATCGCGCTCGGGGCGGTGCTCGTCGTCATCGCCGCATGGGGCGTCATCCAGCTGGGAGTGATCCCCACGGCGGAGGACGTGGCTCGCATCGTGGTCTGGTACGTGGTCGCGATCGTCTACATCGGGTTCTGGCTGGCCCTGGCGACCCTGTGCTCGGTCGTCATGCGTCGGGCCGCGTCGTCGGCGCTGGTCGCGATCTCCGCCTGGCTGATCGTGTCCCTCTTCGGCGGCCTGCTGATCTCGACCGTCGTCGGGCTGCTGGCGCCCGTGAGCGCATCTCCGACGACCGCCGAGGTGATCGCGAACGGCCACCTCCAGGACGCGTTGACCCGGATCAGCCCCGACGGCATGTTCCAGATCGCCACCCAGGCGATCCTGGACCCGCACGTGACCGCCGGAATCCTGACGATCGACCAGCGCGTCGCGGTCGCGCAGCAGGGAGTGGCCGGCTCGATCCTCTCGCTCGACCAGAGCCTGCTGGTGGTCGGGCCGCAGGTGCTGGCCATCGTCGCCCTCAGCGTCGTGTGCTTCGCGCTCGCCTACATCGCGTTCATGCGCCAGGAGGTCCGGGCCTGACGGACGCTGCCGACAGGGTGCAGCCTCGGCAGCCTGCGGGCGCGGTCCCGCCGCGAATGCCCCTACTGCGCGGCAGCGGGGGTGACCCGGGTCGCACCCGGTTGACGAACGCGCGGCGGACCCTCCAGCATGGCCCCCGTGGCGCGCCCGACCGACCCCTACAAGCTGCTCCAGGTCGACCCGGAGGCCGACCCGGAGATCATCGTCGCCGCCTACCGGCGGCTCGCACGTCGCTACCACCCGGACGTGTCGGCCGGCGGTGAGGCTGTCGCGATGATGGTCGCGCTCAATCGGGCCCGCGACATCCTGCTCGACCCGGCGCGGCGGGCGGCGCTCGACCGGGACCGGCGTGCAGACGCCGGCGCCACGGCCGCGTCCGCGGCTGCCCCGGCGAGCCTGAGCCCGGGGCGCGCCGATACCGGGTCGGCCGGACCGCCACCGGGCAACCCGTCGGGGAGCCGGCTCGATTTCGGGCGCTATGCCGGCTGGTCCCTCGGCGAGATCGCGCGCATCGACATCGCGTACCTGGAGTGGCTGGACCGGATGTCGATCGGGCGGCGATACCGCGAGGAGGTGGACGGGCTCCTTCGGCGGTCCGGGCGCCGGGGTACCCCGAAGCGCGTCGAGGAGCCACGGGGGCTCTTCCGGCGGCGCTGATCGTCGCTCGGTCGTGCCGAAACGGTCAGGGGCGGCGTCGGGTGGCGCCGAATGCGGCGGCCGGCCGAGTCGGTGCTACGTTCCCGAGCCGGGGAGGCGGTGCTTCGCGACGAACGCCGCGGCCTGCGCCCGTCGCTGCAGGTTCAGCTTCGAGAGGATCGAGCTGACGTAGTTCTTGACCGTCTTGTCGGAGAGGAAGACCTCCGAGGCGATCTCCTTGTTCGTCTTCCCCTCGGCCACGAGCTGGAGGATCTTCTGCTCCTGGGCCGTGAGCTGGGCGAGCTCGTCGGTATAGGTCCCCGACGCGATCCGTCGGACGCGCTCCAGGACCTTCTCGGTCACTGCCGGGTCGAGGAGCGATTCGCCGCGTCCAACGGCCTCCAGGGCGCTGACGAGGTCGCGGGCGCGGATCTGCTTGAGGAGGTACCCGGAGGCGCCCGCGATGATCGCGGAGAGCACGGCCTCCTCGTCGGGGTAGCTCGTGAGCATCACGACGCGCGTGCCGGGAAGCTCGGCCCGGATCTCGCGACAGGCCTCGATGCCGGATCCGTCCGGGAGGCGGACGTCCATGATCACGAGATCTGGCTGGAAGCGTCGCGCGGCCTCGAGCGCCTCTTCGACCGTGCCAGCCTCGGCGACGACCTGGAACTTCTCGCGGCGATCGATCAGCGCGACCAGACCCTGTCGCACGACCTCGTGGTCGTCGACGACGAGCAGGCGAAGGGGACGCGGTTCGGACTGCTCGGTCATGGTCAGGGTGGGCCTCCGTCGCGGTTCACGCCCCGGCACCGTCGTCGGTCTCACCGACCGACGGTTCACCGGGTATCCCCACGATGATACGCGTCCCGCGATCCGGCGAGCTTTCGATGGCCAGCGTGCCACCGATGCCGGCCATCCGGGCGTCCATGTTGGCAAGCCCCAGGTGGCCGAGCCCGCGCGGAGCGCCCGGATCGAACCCCGTCCCGTTGTCGACGATCGTGAGCGTGATCCCCGGGCCTTCTCCGGCCATCGCGACCAGGATCTCCGCCCGCGACGCCTTCGCATGGCGCGCGATGTTGCTGAGCGCCTCCCGGGCGACCGAGAGGACCTCCAGCGTCCGCTCGGGGCTCAAGGGCATCCCGTCGACGTCCGGGCCCGCCCGCAGCTCCACGTCGACCATCGTGTTCACCCGGAACTCGTCGGCGAGCGCCGCAAGGCCTTCGACGAGCTCGACGCCGTCGATGAGCTGGGGCCGGAGGCCGAAGATGAAGTTGCGGATGTCGCGGATGGTCTGGTCCAGGCTCTCGATCGCCCGCTCGACCCGTCGGCTTGCCTCCGCCGGCTCCTCCACCATGAGATCCGGCACGTCCTCCAGGGTGAGGCCGACGGCGTAGATCGACTGGATCACGCCATCGTGGAGGTCGCGACCGATGCGCTCTCGCTCCTCGACGATCGCCAGCCGTTGGACCTGGTCGTGCAGGCGGGCGTTCTCCATCGAGATCGCGGCGTGGCCCGCGAAGAGCTCGACAAGCTGCTGGTCGGTCTCGCTGAAGCCGCCCTCCTTCTCGGTCAGGTAGAGGTTCCCGATGGTCCGGCCACGGATCGTGACCGGGACACCCAGGAATGCGTGCATCTCCGGGTGGTGCGGCGGGAAGCCAAAGCGCCGGGGATCGACCATCAGGTCGGCAAGCCGGTAGGACCGGTTCTCACGGATGATCAGCCCCAGGAGGCCGTGGCCGCGCGGCGGCGCGCCGATCCGGGCTCGGTCCTGGCGCGGCATCCCCGACGTGATGAACTGCTCGATGACCCCCTCGCTGTCGACGATGCCGAGGGCGGCATATCCGGCCCCCACCAGGTCGCGCACGCGGTCGACGATCACCTGGAGCACCCGGTCGACGGCCAGGACACCCGCCATCGCCCGGATCGAAGCGTCGAAGGCCGCGAGCCGCTCATCGGCGAAGGCAACCGCCGCCAGGGCCGTTGCCAGGTCGGCATCGGTCGCGGGGAGATCGTCGGCCGCAGAGCGTTCATCCGCCCCGGAGCTCTCGTCGGCCACTGGGAGGGCGTCGGCCGCGGTGCTCTCACCGGCCGCGGGGAGATCGTCGGCCGCGGAAGATGCTGCCGACTCGAGCCCGCCGGCGCGCTGGCCGGGCAGGGGCCGGTCGGGATCGGCGGCGCGGGGCGCGGCGGCGTCGGTCACAGCGGCGAGGGTAGCAGGCCGCGACCGCAAGAGCCGGACACGTGCGCGGCGGGCGCGCCGGCAATGGCCGCGCGCGCGC
>JADGQH010000300.1 GCA_017881985.1 Chloroflexota bacterium
CCCGGCGGCCCGGCGCAATGCCTGGATCCTCGGCCTCCTCGCGTTCCTGGTCCTCCTGCTCGTCTTCACCAAGCTCATCCAGCCGCGATACGGGGTGACCGGCATCCAGGGCCTCGCGATCTCGGTGCTGCCACTCGCGCTGGCTGCCGTCGCGCAGGCAATCGTCGTCATCTCGGGCGGGATCGACCTCTCGATCGGCTCGATGATGGCCCTGGTCAACGTGGTGGCGGCCGTCCTGATGAAGGGCCAGTCCGAGGAGTTCGGCGTCGCCGTGGTCCTGGGTGCGCTGGTCCTGGGCATGGTGCTCGGGGCCATCAACGGCAGCCTCGTCGTCCTGACCGGCGTCCCGGACATCGTCGTGACGCTCGCGATGTCGTTCGTGTGGGCAGGCTGTGCGCTCCTGGTGCTGCCCACCCCCGGTGGCGGGTCGGCGAAGTGGTTCACGTCCCTCGTCACCGGGTCGCTGGGCAACGAGTGGATCCCGAAGGCTGCCGTCGTCCTGATCGTCATCGTCGCCCTGGTCTGGATCCCGGTCCGGCGGTCGCGGGAGGGCCTGTCAATCTATGCGATCGGCAGCAACCGGCTGGCGGCGTTCCGGAGCGGCGTGTCCGTTGGACGGTCCAGGATCCTTGCCTATGTCCTGACGGGCCTGTTCTCGGCCCTCGCGGGCCTGTCCCTGACGGCGAGCACCGGGATCGGGACGCCCGTCCCGGGACCCTACGGCATCATGAGCGTGGCCGCGGTGGTCCTCGGCGGTGTCAATCTGGCCGGCGGCCGGGGTGGCGTGTTCGGCGCCATCGTCGCCGTGGTGATCCTCCAGCTGATCCGGACCGACATGACGTTCCTCAACGTGAACACCAACCTCGCGACCGTCGTGCAGGGTGTCATCCTCATCGGCGTCGTCATGATCGGCAGCCTCGTCCAGATCCGGAGGGCTCACACATGAGCGGCCTCGCGGACGCCCCGGGCACACGCCGTTCGGGGCCAACGGCCGCTGTCCTGCGCGGCCTGTTCCGCGACCGGCCGATCATCCCGCTGCTGATCCTTCTCGCCATCCTGGTCGTCCTGAGCGAGCTCGTCCGGCCGGGCATCGTCAGTCCCGAGTGGATCGGCGTTGAGCTGCGCGCCGCCGTGCCCCTGGCGATCCTGGCGGGCTGCCAGACGCTGACCATGCTGACCGGCGGCATCGACCTCTCGGTCGGCGCCGTGGCTTCGATGGCCGGGTTCGTCGTCGCCACGCTCGTGTCGGGCCCCGGGACGCCTGCCGGCATCGGGGTCGCCCTCGCCGCCGCGGCGCTGGCGGGGCTCGTGACCGGCATCGGCGTGGGCGTCTTCCGGGTCCATCCGCTGATCATGACCCTGGGGATGAGCCTCGTCGTCCTGGGCCTCGCCAATGTCTGGCAGCTGCAGATGGTCCAGACCAACTCGGGGGTTGCGCCCGAGCTGCGATGGCTGGGGTCGGAGCTCGCCTTCGGCGTCCTGCCGATCAGCCTCCTGGTGTTCGTCCCGCTGGCGGCCCTGATCCTGCTGGGCCTGAGGCGGGCCGGGTATGGCCGGCTCCTCTATGCGATCGGCGACAACCCGATCGCGGCCCGCCTGTCGGGCGCCCGGGCATGGCAGGTCCTGATCGTGCTGTACGTCATCTCGGCGCTGATGGCCGCGGTCGCCGGGTTCCTGGTCACCGGGCTCACGAATGTCGCCAGCGTGTCGCTCGTCGACACGTCCGTCCTGCCGTCCGTCGCGGCGGCGGTGATCGGCGGCACGTCGATCATGGGCGGGCGGGGCGGCTTTGGGGGGACGATCGTCGGGGCGCTCATCCTGACCGTGGTGTCGTCGCTGCTGTCATCGCTCGGGTATCCGGAGGCCGTCCGCCAGGTCCTCTTCGGGGCAATCATCGTGGGCGTCGCAGCCGCCTACACGCGCGTGACGTCGGAATCCTAGGCAGGCCGCATGAGCGAGGACCTGGAGACGCTCTACCAGGCCCGGCTGCGCCGGTTCGTGACGGCGCTGAACAACAAGAAGCCGGACCGCGTCCCGATCCGGCCGTTTGCCGCGGAGTTCACCGGTCGCCACGCGGGCTACACCTGCCAGCAGCTGACGCAGCACTATCCCGATGCGTTCGAGGCCATGGTCCGGTGCAGCGAGGATTACGACTGGGACGCCGTGCCCGCCAGCATGGTGTACGTCTGGACCGGCATCACCGATGCCGCCACCATCAGGTACTACGGCGTGCCGGGCGTGGACGTGCCGCCGGACAACGGCTTCCAGTATCGCGAGCCGCCGGAAGACGCCGCCTTCATGCGCGAGGACGAGTACGACCGGCTGATCGACGACCCCGTCGCGTTCCTCTACGAGGTGTGGCTGCCGCGTGCGACGCGCAGGATCGCCGCGGCGGGGGAGCCGGTGACGTTTCGCCACAACGTGGCGCTCGTGTCGGCCGCGATGGCCATGTCCCAGTACTTCAACGCCTTCGGGCCGCACGTGGCGCGGCTGCGCAGCGAGGCCGGCATGCCCGGCGCCATCTCGGGGATCTTCAAGGCCCCGTTCGACATCATCGGCGACAAGCTGCGCGGCTACGTCGGGCTGACGATGGACATGTTCACGCAGCCCGAAAAGGTGATGAAGGCATGCGAAGCGCTGATGCCGCACCTCTACTGGCTCGCGGCCGCCACGGCTGACCCGGCATCCCAGCTGCCGATCGGCTACTGGATGCACCGCGGCTGCGTGCCCTTCGTCCGGCCCGACCAGTTCACCTCGCATTACTGGCCGACCGTGCGACCGCTGATCGAGGAGCTGTGGCGCAACGGCCACCAGACGATGTTCTACGCGGAGGGCAACTGGGACGCGCACCTCGACGCGTTCCGCGAGCTGCCCGACCGCAGCATCGTCTACCACATCGACCGCGGCACCCCGCTGCTGACCCATCGAAAGCTGCACGACAAGTTCGCCCTGAGCGGGGGCGTCAACAACGTGACGCTGGCGCTCGGCACTCCCGGGCAGGTGCGCCAGGAAGTGAAGACGCTCATCGAGACGATCGGCGCGGACGGCGGCTACATCATGGACGCCAGCGCGATCATGCAGAACGACACGCGCCCCGAGAACATGCGGGCGCTGGTCGAGGCGACGCGCGAGTTCGGCGGCTACGCCGACCCGGACGTGCTTCCCGAGCCGTTGCGGGTCGCGCCGGAAACGGTCACGCGGACCACGGGCGTGCCCGCGACGACCGGGCACCAGCCGGGCGTGTGCGTCTCGTGGGAGGAGCGCCGGGCGGACCTGGAGGGGCCGATCGAGGGGAGCGAGGAGCTGGCGCAGCGCGTGTGGGAGGCGGCCGACGCAGGCGGCGCGACGTTCATCTGGCAGATGCTCGTCTCGTTCTGAAGGTCGCGGCCGGTTCGCCCGGACGGATTGCCCAGCTCCGACAGGCAGCCCGTCGCCGTCAGTAGCCCACGGAGGGCATGAAGGCGCCCGCGGGCTCCTGGTAGATCCCGATGGTCATCATGTTCACGACGAAGAAGACGCGCAGGCCGTGGGCCAGGCGCCAGCGGAAGAGCGCCGTGTTGGCGAGCGGGACGAGGAAGCCGGGCGTGCCGAAGTCGGCTGCC
>JADGQH010000080.1 GCA_017881985.1 Chloroflexota bacterium
GCCGGGTTCGCCACCGACCTGCTGAACCCCAAGGTCGGCGTCTTCTTCGTGACCTTCCTCCCTGGCTTCGTTCCGCCCGGGCATCCGGTGGGCAGCACGTCGCTCGGCTCGAACTACTCCGACCCGGTGCCGAAGAAGGCGATGCAGGACATCGTCGACGCCTTCACGGCCAAGACGGGCATCACGGTCAAGGTCAACACCGTCGACCACGGCACCTTCCAGAACCAGATCAGCTCATACCTGCAGGGCACGCCGGACGACGTCTTCACGTGGTTCTCCGGGTTCCGCATGCGGTTCTTCGCCGCCCAGGGGCTGGCCGAGGACATCAGCGACGTCTGGGCGAAATCGCTGACGTCGAACTACTCAGATGCCTTCAAGATCGGGTCGACAGGCGACGACAGCAAGCAGTACTTCGTGCCGATCTACAACTACCCGTGGGCCGTCTTCTACCGGAAGAGCGTGTTTGCGGCAAAGGGCTACGCGATTCCGGCGACCCTGGACGACTTCAAGGCACTCTGCGCCAAGATGCAGAAGGACGGCCTCGTCCCGATCGCCTTCGGCGACAAGGACGGCTGGCCCGCGATGGGCACCTTCGACATCATCAACCTGCGGACGAACGGCTACGACTTCCACGTCGGCCTCATGGCCGGCAAGGAGAAGTGGACCGATCCGAAGGTCAAGACGGTCTTTGAGACCTGGAAGACACTGCTGCCCTTCCACCAGGAAGGCGCGGCGGGCCGCACGTGGCAGGATGCCGCCCAGGCGCTCGTCCAGAAGAAGGCCGGCATGTACCTGCTGGGGATGTTCGTCTCGCAGCAGTTCAAGGCCGCGAGCGACGCCGACCTGGCCGACCTCGACTTCTTCCCGTACCCCAGCTTCGGGACGCAGTACGACGCCGAGAAGGCGCTCGACGCTCCCATCGACGGGTTCATGATCGCCAAGAACGCGTCGGACCTCGGCACGAACCTTGACGCGGCCAAGGCGTTCGTGGAGTTCCTCGGCACCGGCGAGGCGCAGGACATCTACGTCAAGGCCGACCCGAGCAACGTGGCCGCGGCGAAGGACGCCACGACCAGCAACTACAACGCGCTACAGCAGAAGGCCGTGCAGCTCATCGGGGACGCGAAGCGGATCACCCAGTTCCTGGACCGCGACACGAACCCGAACTTCGCGGGCGCGAACGGCATGCAGGCCTTCCTGCTCGACTTCCTCAAGACCCCCAACCAGGACCTGGGCGCCTTCCTGACGAAGATCCAGGGTTTCTGGGACACGCTCTAGTCACCCGCTGCCGCGGCCTGATTAGACTGTCAGGATCGTGGCTGACCGCGCGTCGCAAGGCATCGCCCCCGTCACCGCCGGGTCGTCCGGCGGGACGGGGGCGACTGCGATTCGCCGCGTACGCCGCCATTACAGCCTGTTGACCCGCCGGGACAAGATCGTCCTGGCGTTGATGGTCGGCATCCCGCTCTTCTTCGATCTTGCCCTCATCTGGGGTCCGACGATCGTGTCGATCGTGTTCTCGTTCACGAACTGGAACGGGATCGGCGGCATCTCGGGCAAGAACTTCATCGGGCTCAAGAACTACGACAGCCTGTTCACCGCGTACCCGTTCTTCTGGCCCGCGCTGCAACATAACCTGCTCTGGCTCGCGTGGCTCATGTTCCTCGCGACGCCGGTCGGGGTCTTCCTCGCGGTCCTGCTGGATCGTGAGGTCCGCGGGACGCGCATCTACCAGACGATCTTCTACCTGCCGGTCGTCCTGTCGCTCGCCGTGATCGGCATCATCTGGTCACTGCAGTACGCACCGGAGCAGGGCTTCATCAACAACGTTTTGGGTCGCACGTCGAACAACAACCTCATCGACTGGCTTGGCGATCCGAGCCTGAACCTGTGGGCGGCACTCGTCGCGACGAGCTGGCGGCACGTGGGCTACATCATGGTGCTGTACCTTGCAGGATTGAAGGCCTTCGATCCGGCTCTCCGCGAGGCCGCCAAGGTGGACGGAGCGAGTGAGCGGCAGACGTTCGTGCACGTCGTGTTCCCGGTGATGCAGCCGATCAACGTGGTCATCGTCGTCATCACGACGATCGAGGCCCTCCGGGCGTTCGATATTGCGTTCATCATCAATGGCGGAAAGAACGGCCTGGAGCTCCTGTCCACGCTCATCACGAACAACGCCCTCAGTGAATCGAACCGAGTCGGCTTCGGGTCTGCGATCGCGGTCATCCTGCTCGTGATCTCGCTCGGCCCGATCATCGCGTTCCTTGCGCGGATGATGCGCGAGGAGAAGCAATGACCGTCGCTGCCACTGTCCGGCCCGCGGAATCGGCGCACCGCCGGCGCCGCATCCGCCCGAGACGACTCGTGCTCTACGGGTTCCTGAGCGCGATGGCACTCGTCTGGTTGTTCCCGCTCGTGTGGGCCATCTATACCGCGCTGAGGCCGTACTCCGACACGCAGGCGCATGGCTACATTTCGACGCCCTCGGTGCTGAGCATCGAGAATTTCACCAATGCATGGAACCAGGCGGACTTCCCCCGGCACTACCTCAATTCGCTGCTTGTTGCGGTACCGGCGGTCATCGTCACACTGATCGTCGCGTCGATGGTGGCGTTTGCCGTTTCGCGATTCAGCTGGCGATTCAACCTCCTGGTCCTCATGCTGTTCACCGCCGGTAACCTCCTGCCGCCACAGGTCATCATCGTGCCGCTGTTCCGGCTGTACCTTCTGCTGCCGCTCCCGCGCCTCTTGAGCGACAACGGGCTCGTGTACGACCAGTACCTGGGCATCATCCTCATCAACGTCGTCTTCCAGACCGGCTTCTGTGTCTTCGTGCTGAGCAACTACATGAAGACGCTTTCCAAGGAGCTCACGGAGGCGGCGCTCGTCGACGGTGCATCAGTGTTTCGGATCTGGGGTGCGGTCATCATGCCGCTGTGCCGGCCGGCTCTCGCCGCACTTGCGACGCTTGAGTTCACGTTCATCTACAACGACTTCTTCTGGGGCCTCATCCTGATGAAGAGCGGTGACAAGCGGCCCATCACGTCGGCGCTCAACAACCTCCAAGGTCAGTTCTTCACGAACACCAACCTGCTCGCCGCGGGCGCGCTGCTGGCCGCGGTGCCGACGATCCTCGTGTTCCTCGCCCTCCAGCGCCACTTCATCAGCGGGCTCTCGCTTGGCGCGAGCAAGGGCTAGGTTCGCGCGCGGAACGGGCGTCGCTGCGCGTCCAGCACGGGACATGCAGGCGCGGAAGTCACCCCACGTGTGGGTTCGTCGCGCTCGCGGCGGCCTCCAAGGTCGAGCACGGCTTGGCCGGACTCGGGGGTGGCGGCGGCTGTCGCGCTCGCCGACTGACCCTGGTCAAACCGGCTAGCTACCAGGATCCGGGCGTCTCATCAGCCGGTCGATCACGCGACGAACAAGGCCCGGCGGCTCGGGCTCCGGCTCGCGTTCGTCCTCGGGATAGGTCGGCTCGTCCCGGTAGTCGTCGGCAAGTGTGTGCATAGACGCGGGAACGAGAAGGTCCGGGCCGAGGAACGCCCCCGCACTCGGTTCCGCGCGCCTTGGCTTGGGTCGGCTCATGTCTTTCCTTGGCGAACTGCGGCGGCCGCCGGAGATCCCCGGCGCGCGCGCCGGACCGCCAATCTCAGCCACAGCGCGTCTCTGTCAGCGTCCTCCCATTCTGTTCCGGGGTCAAGTTCCACAGACTCCCCGGCTGGAACGCATTCATTCACGGGCCTGACCCGCGCAGCCGCAACCGGTCGGCTACCAGCACGGGCCGATTGCGCACCTGGTCGCAGCCGGCGATCGCACCGGACGCGTCTCGCGATCCGGACGATCCTCGTCTCTTCGCGCTCAGCGTCACCTCGTCGGTGGGCTCACCCTGGGCTCGACAAAGGGGTAGGTTCGCCGGGGCCGCGCCGGCTGGCCCCGCTACGACTCGAGCACGAAGACCCAGGCGCGGAAGTCGCCCCACGAGCCGGCTTCGTGGCCGTGCGCGGCAAGTGACAGTCCCACGGCCATGAGTTCGTCGCCGCCGCGCGCCCCGGCGTTTTCGACGAACAGCGGATCGCCGGTCGCCGGCCAGCCGCTGACCTGGTAGACGCGCTCGGGATCAAGGCCACGGAGGCGCAGCCGGTCGGCCGGCGGGATCGGGTGGTTCAGCGCCTGGTAGAACCCCACGACAGCGCTCGAGGCATCGGGGGCCACGACCATCCACGCGGCCCGATTCCCGTCGCCCTCGAAGGGGCTCACCAGGCGCACGAACCTGCCGCGCTGGAGCAGCTCGCGGTGGGCCGTGTAGAAGGCGATCTGCGCGGCGATGGCCGCGCGGTCCGACGGGGCGAGGGTCGTTGGGTCCAGCTCGTAACCGAACACCCCGAAGAACGCGACGGCCGCGCGCGTGTCGATCGGCGTGATCCGGCCGGTCTGGTGGTTCGGCACGGCGGCGACGTGGGCGCCCATCGAGCTGAGGGGATACGCCATCGAGGTGCCCCACTGGATGCGCAGGCGCTCGATCGCGTCGGTGTCGTCGCTCGTCCACGCCTGCGGGGCGAACGCGAGGAGGCCCGGATCGAACCGGCCGCCGCCGCCGGCGCACGACTCGAACAGGATCTCCGGAAAGGCCGTCGTCAGGCGAGCGTAGAGGTCGTATACGCCGAGAATGTGGCGATGGAAGAACTCACCCTGGCGGTCCGGCGGCAGCCCGACGCTGAACGGCTCGGTGAGCGTCCGGTTCATGTCCCACTTGACGTATGAGATCGAGGCGCTCGCCAGGACCTCGGAGAGGACGCCGAACAGGTGATCCACCACCTCGGGCCGCGACATGTCGAGGACGAGCTGCTGGCGACTCTCGGTTCGCGGCCGTCCGGGGACGCCGACGGCCCAGTCCGGATGTGCCTCGAAGAGGCGGCTCCGCTGGCTGACCATCTCCGGCTCGATCCACAACCCGAATCGGAGGCCCAGCGCCTCGACCTTCGAGGCGATCCCGGAGATCCCGTTCGGCAGCTTGCGCTGATCAACCGACCAATCGCCGAGCGACGTCGTGTCGTCGTCGCGGGCCCCGAACCAGCCGTCATCGAGGACGAAGAGCTCGACTCCGAGGTCCCGCGCCGAGGTGGCGATCTCCAGCAGCTTCACCTCGTCGAAGGCGAAATACGTCGCCTCCCAGTTGTTGATCAGGACGGGTCGCGGCCGGTCGCGCCACGTCCCGCGCGCCAGTCGGTCGCGATAGAGGCGGTGCAGCGCATCGCTCATCCCACCGAGACCCGTGTCGGAGTAGACCAGGATCGCCTCGGGCGTCGTGAACTCGGCACCGGGCTCGAGCGTCCAGGCGAACGTGTTCGGGCTGATCCCGATCCGGACGCGCGTCGTCTCGAACGGGTCGACCTCGGCCTCGGCAATGAAGTTGCCCGAGTAGACGAGGCTGAGGCCGTAGGCCTCACCGGACGCCTCGGTGGTCGTCGGGCGGCGCAATGCGACGAACGGGTTGTGCTGGTGGCTGGACGCGCCCCGGTCGCTCCCGACCGACTGCCGGCCGGGACGGAGCGTGCGCGCCGTGATGTGCGCCTCGCGGGCCCATGTGCCGCTCAGTTGGACGAGCTCCCAGCGGGCGTCCGGCAAGTCGAGCGTCGCGCTCATCACCGCCGTCAGCCTGGCCGTCGCGCCTCCCGCGTTCCGGATCCGCGCGCTGCGGGCCACCACGGGCAGGTCGCGGAAGATCGTGTAGCCGAGCTCGACCGTGATGCCGCTGGGCCCGTCGACAAGGGTCACTTCGAGCGTGTCTGCCTCTTCGTCGGCCTCGACATAGGTCACGGGGAGGTTCCCGCCGCCCGCAGGGACGACCGGCTTGCCGGCAAGGATCCGGTGGCCCGCATAGGCGAGGTGGAGCACGCCCGATCCGTCCGCCAGCTCGACTTCCAGGGCGGCCACGCGATAGTCACCCGAGCCCGTCGTGGGGTACTCGAGGGCGACCGGGTCGCCGACCCGATTCGCGAACCCGGCGAATCCGCGCGGCACGAGGTGCGCATACGAGCGACCGGGTGCGAGGGCAGGGCCGAACGTCAGGTGCCCGAGCGTGCCGTCGTCATGGACGCGGAGGAGGTAGCTGACCTGTGCGTTGTTCAGGTGGAACTCGCGGGTGTCCGCGAGATACGTGATCGGCATGGTCAGGCAGGCTCCGTCCCGCGCAGGGTCCAGCCCCAGCGGTACGTGCCGGGGCCCAGGCGGTACGCGGGCAACGTGTCGGGGCCGCAGCTGGCCGTGCCCAGGCCTCGGTGGGCGGCGTCGAGGACGATGATCGCCTCCGGGCACGGGACGACGTCGACGTCGTGGGTCGCGTCGGCCAGATCCGCCGCACGGACGTGGGTCACGGACACCTGGCGAGGCTGGTCCAGGTCGATCCGCAGGCCGGCCCCGGTCGCGTCCGAGAGCCGCAGCCAGCGGACGTCCGCGTGGCCGCCGTTCTCCTGCGGGCGAACGTACGGGACCAGCTGGTCGGTGACGGTCGACGTCCAGCGGCCGACGAGCCCCGAGCGCCGCCGGTCCGGGTAGCTCTCGTGCGGTCCCGTGCCGAACCACTCCAGGGCCTCGAGGCCGGGAACCGCCTCGAGGACGGTCCCGACGCGCGCGAGGTCGTCGAGCGCCGCGGGGATCTCGACGCGCTCCGTCACCGCGATCCCGTCGCCTGCCAGGGCGGTGTAGCGGACCTCGTGGGTCACGACGATGCCGGTCGCGGTCGACCACTCGGCGCGCACGACCGTCGTCGAGCCATCGCGGTCGATTCCGATGAGCCGCCGCGTGAGCCGGTCGACGCCGGCAGCGGCCCAGCGCGCGGCCATCCCGCCGATCCGGTCGTTGTCGGTCGGTGCCCGCCACAGCGTGAGCGCCGGGGGCGCGGCGAGCAGGGGATGGACGAGGCGCCCGTCGGCGTCGAGCGTGACGACGCCCAAGCCGTCCGGGGGCGCGATCGGCGGCGCCTCCGGCGGCGAGGCCCCGACAGGCATCGACCCGACCGGAAGCTGGACCGCGCAGACCTCGAACCCCTCGGGCGCCCATGCCTCCGCCGCTGCGGTCGCGACGCGCACGGTCAGCCATACCTCGCCAAGCCCCGCATCCGGCACGATCCAGCCCGGCAGCTGGACGACCGCCCGTTCGCCCGGCCCGATCGGCGGCAGCGCGAACGGCGCGCCGGCGATCGTCTCGCCGCCCACGCTCAGGTCGTAGGTCGCGCGCAGCCACGCGAGGTCGCGGAAATGCTGGTGGTTCGACAGCTCGATCCGGCCCTCCGCGAGGTCCGTCCCGTCGCCC
The DNA here is from genome assembly GCA_017881985.1 of Chloroflexota bacterium. Taxonomy (GTDB): domain Bacteria; phylum Chloroflexota; class Limnocylindria; order Limnocylindrales; family CSP1-4; genus CTSoil-043. The sequence continues at coordinate 7,312 of JADGQH010000080.1, forward strand.
GAGATCCGCACCGGGGCGGCCAGTCGGCGGTGCTCCCACATCGCCGGCTTCGGCCGGCGATCCGGCCAGACCATCCCGTCCATGACGAAGTTGCCGTCGTTGGGTTCGTCTCCGTAGTCGCCGCCGTACGCCCACCGGTGCCGGCCGTCCGGCAGGTCCTGGACGAGACCGTGATCCCGGAACTCCCAGATAAAGCCGCCCTGGAGCCCCGGCGTCGATTCGATGGCATCCCAGTACTCGGCCAGGGTGCCGTTGCTGTTGCCCATGGCGTGCGAGAACTCGCACATGATGAGCGGGTGGCGCTGGAGCCCCGACCGGGCGTGGTCGACGATCGCAGCGATCTCCGGGTACATCGGGCAGACGAGATCGCTGATGGCCTGGTCGGCGGTCCAGTCCCAGCGGATCGCACCCTCGTAGTGGAGCGGGCGCGACGGGTCGTAGCGGCGGACCCAGGCTGCCGCGGCGTCGTGGTTGGCGCCGTGGCCGGATTCGTTGCCGAGCGACCACGCGATCACCGAGGCGTGGTGCTTGTCGCGCTGGACCATCCGGGCAACCCGCTCCACCCACGCGGAGAGGTACCGCGGGTCGTCGCACAGCGTGCTTTGGAAGGCGTGCGACTCGATGTCGGCCTCGTCGACGACGTACAGCCCCAGCTCGTCGGTCAGGTCGAGGAACGCCGGGTCGTTCGGATAGTGCGACGTCCGGACCGCGTTGAAGCCGAACTGCTTCATCGTGACCAGGTCGGCCCGCATCGACTCCGCCGAGACGACTCGCCCGGTGTGCTGATCGAAGTCGTGGCGGTTGACACCGCGGATGAAGACCCGCTGCCCGTTGATGAGGAGGTCGCGCCCGACGCTTTCGACCCGGCGAAACCCGATCCGGAGGGTCGCGGTCTCGGCGACACCGCCGTCCGGCGCCCGGAGCACCACGGTCAGCGGATGGAGCGCCGGCGTTTCCGCGTTCCATGCCCGGACCGACGGGATCGAGAGGTGCCAGCGGACCGACCCCTCGCGAACCGGTGCCAGGACCGGGTACAGGGTTGACCAGGCGGTCGTCTCGTCCCCGACGATCGCGCTGGGCCCGAACACCTGGTGGCGGCGCACCAGGGAGCGGCTCACGGGATCCTTCGGGTCGGCCGGTCCGGCAGGGGCGGGCGCATCTGCCCGCACCTCGACCCCGAGGCCGGCGATCGACGCCTCGACGCTCCAGCCCGGCTGGAGGCCCGGCTGGGCGAAGCCGACGTCGACCGTCAGGTCGAGCGTCCCCGTCGTGAGCCGGCCATCGGGCCCGGCCTCGAGGCCGGGGATCGCCTTGATGTCCGCCAGATAGACCTGGCCAGTCGCGTACAGGAAGACGGATCGGCTGATCCCGCCGTGCCACCACTGGTCCTGGTCCTCGATGTACGTGGCGTCGGACCATTTCACGACGCGGAGCGTCAGCGTGTTCGACCCGGGCTGCAGCGACGGGGTCACGTCGAACTCCGACGCGAGGTGCGAATCCTTCCCGACGCCGATCTCCACGCCGTTGAGCCCGACGATGAGGACACTCTCGGCCGCACCGACGTGGAGGACGACCCGACGGCCCACCCACGACTCGGGGACCTCGAACGCTCGCTCGTAGACGCCGGTGGGGTTCAGCTCCGGGATCTCCGGCGCACGGCCGGCGAACGGCATCTGGACGTTCGTGTAGTGGGGGTGATCCCACGTCCCTGCCATCGTCCAGAGGCTCGGGACGATTGCCTCGTCCCAGTCCGGACCGATCGGGTCGCCCGGGGCCCGGAGGAGCTGGAATCGCCACGCGCCGTCGAGGGACAGCCGGTCCGGGTGCTCCAGGCTGTGCATGGGGAGGCGGCGAAAGCCCGTCAGGTCGGGCGCTGCCCACGCGGGAATCACGGCCGGATTATCGCACCCGCGGCCCCTCTTGGGTCCGCTGCCGCACGATTCGGCCGGTCCGTCGCCTCGCGCCGGCCGCCGTCGGCGGCGCGGCCGCCGGCCCTCCGCCAGCGACCGTCCGCCGAGAGCATCCTCCCCATGGCACACTGCGCTGAGAACCCGGACCACCCACACCACCCCCACCAGGTGTGACGCGACATGATCCCGCCATGACGGCGCTCGAGCAGGACGGCACGTGACGCGCCCGGCCTCGCCCGGCGTGCTCACCCGCGATGGCCGGCTCCTATTCGGGACGCGGATCGCACGCCTCTTCGGCTACGGCTTCCTGTCGGTCGTGCTGGTCCTGTACCTCGTGGCGATCGGGTTCGGGGCGCTCCAGGTGGGCCTGATCCTGACCCTGACGCTTGTCGGCGACGCGGCCATCACGCTCTGGCTGACCACACACGCGGATCGGATCGGCCGGCGGCGGACCCTCCTGGCCGGGGCCGGCCTCATGATCCTTGCCGGGATCGCGTTTGCCCTCTCGAACGATTTCTGGGTCCTCATCCTGGCGGCGACCATCGGGGTGATCAGCCCGAGCGGCAACGAGGTGGGCCCATTCCTCGCCGTCGAGCAGGCGGCACTGTCCCAGACCGTGACCGACCGGCAACGCACGCGGGTCTTTGGCTGGTACAACCTCGCCGGCTCGTTCGCGACCGCATCCGGATCGCTGGCGGCGGGGCTCCTCGGGGCGACGCTCCAGGCTGGCGGCGCCAGCCCGCTCGACAGCTACCGGGTCATCATCGTCGGCTACGCGCTCATCGGCGTCGTCCTGGTCGCCCTCTTCGCCACCGTCTCGCCGGCCATCGAGGTGCCCCAGGCCGCCGACGTGTCGGTCGCCACGCGCCTCGGCCTCCACCGCTCACGGGGCGTGGTGGCGCGCCTGTCGGCGCTCTTCGGGCTCGACGCGTTCGCGGGCGGCTTCGTCATCCAGAGCATCGTGAGCTACTGGCTGCACACCCGGTTCGGCCTGCCCGTCGGCGCGCTCGGGGCGGTCTTCTTCGCGGCGAACATCCTGGCCGGGATCTCGGCCCTCCTCGCGGCCCGGCTGGCCGCGCGCTTCGGCCTGGTCAACACGATGGTCTTCACGCACCTGCCGTCGAACATCCTGTTGATCATGGTGCCTTTCATGCCCACGGCACCCCTCGCCGTCGCCGTCCTGCTCGCCCGGTTCAGCATCAGCCAGATGGACGTGCCGGCCCGCCAGTCGTACACGATGGCGGTCGTCGACCCTGACGAGCGCTCGGCGGCCGCGGGCGTCACCGCGATCGCGCGGAGCGTCGGTGCGGCGGTCTCACCCTCGTTGGCCACCCCGCTCGTGGAGGCGGCCAGCCTCGCGGCCCTCCCGTTCGTGATCGCGGGGAGCCTCAAGATCGTCTACGACCTGCTCTTCTACCGCTCGTTCCAGGCTCACCGACCCCCGGAGGAGCGCCCGCCTGCGCCGGGAGGCCACTGACCGGCGGGCGGGACGTTCGGATCGAGCAGTCGGCGGGGCTGGACGGCGCGTGGATGATGTGCTGCGTTGCGTCGCTGGGACGACCCGGCGGGCAGCGTTCCAGGGAGACGAGCATGCCGGTCATCTTTGAGCACCACCCGCATCCGCGGATTGCGGAGCGCAAGAAGCACCGCCCGGCCAAGACCACCGACGAGCATGTCGGCTTCAACGGCAGGGTCGCTCTGATCCTGACCACCACCGTCGGCACGATGTGGTGCGCCTACGCGTTCAGCGTCCTTGCGCTGATCGCGCTCCCGCAGGCGCTCCAGGGAGGACTGCTCCCGATCATCCAGTGGGTCAGCCAGACGTTCATCCAGCTCGTGATGCTCTCGGTGATCATGGTCGGCCAGAACATCCTGAGCCGCGCCTCCGACAAGCGGGCCGACGAGACCTACCAGGACGCCGAGGCGACACTCCACGAGGCGCAGCAGATCCAGGACCATCTCAAGGCCCAGGACGACGCGATCGGCACCCTGCTCGACAAGATCGCGAAGCTTGAGGCCGCGCGCGCCGGCGCCTGACCCAGCCGGCTCGCCGAGGCGACCCGGGAGGCCGCCCGGCCCGGGTCGGCCCATCGGGCTGTCAGGCGTGGCGCCCAACGCTCCACGGTTCGCCGCCCTCAGGGCCGCGGTTCGATCACCGTCAGGGCGGCGGGCCGGATCGTGACGACGACCGGCGTGGTCCCGATGACGCTGCCGTCGGTCTCCACGAG
>JADGQH010000301.1 GCA_017881985.1 Chloroflexota bacterium
CGCGAGACGGTCACCTGCATGCCGATGGTCGGGTATTCCAGGCGCTTGGAGGTCCCGACGGGGATGCTCGAGGTGTACTCGGTCGTCTCGATCCCGGGATTGCGGTTGGTCACGATCGGGTTCGTGAACCTCGTGGTTCGTCCCGTCGGGACGCTGAAGAGCGAGAAGCGGACGACGCCCGGTGACGCATAGCCCCGGATCAGGATCGGGAACGCCGTGTCATTGCGGAAGGCCATCGTGGTGACCGAGCCGGAGCCGCTCTGGAAGACGGTGGCGTCCAGGCCGAGCGGGTAGCGGTCGATGTAGTAGTAATGGTTGGCCCGGGCCCGGATCTCCAGCCCGGCCCGGACGGCCGCATTGAAGAGCGTCGTGGAGCACGAGCAGATCCCGCCCGCCAGCGCTCCCGTGGGCTCGGTCTTGCCGTCGATGATCGCGCCGCCCGGAAGGTAGCCGGTTCGGGCGCTGACCTCGCCGATCGCCTGCCAGAAATCGAACACGGCGCCGGCCGGAACGACGTAGCCATCGATCGTGCGGGTCGGGATCGTGATGTTGGCCCCGAACCCGTTCCGGTCGCTCACGGGGTAGTAGGTGACCCACGTCGAGATCTGCTGCATCAGCGGGGCCGCCTTCTGCGCCTGCTCGGTGGACAGCTTCGGCGCGACGATCGTCAGCGCGGGAGCCACGGTCGGCGGCTGGGCCGGGGCGCCGTCCGCCGCACGCGCGAGGATTGCCTGCGCCACGAGCGGGCTCGTCGCCGCGACGTCCAGCTTCCGGCCGTCCTTGCCGGCAACCACGCCCACGACCGAGCTGTTCTTCCCGACCAGGAAGCTGGCGTCGGTGGCACCCCGGTCGATCTTCTTCGCCACTGCTGTGAGGGCCGCGACTGCCGCGTCCTGGGCCACGACCGGTGCGTAGCGGCCATCGGGCGTCGCGGCGAACGTGATCCAGCCGCGGACGGTCGACGCCGGGATCGTCCAGGTCTCCTTGCCGCTCGCGAGCGTCACGTCGGCCGCCATCAGGGTCGCATCCGAGACCGCTGCGCTGACCGCCGCATCGGTGACCGCCGCGTCGACGGGCAACAGAGGCACGTTCAGCGCCACGCGGTCGGGCGCGGCCGGATCGGCGAGGCGCTGCGTGATCTGGTCGACCAGGCGCGCCTGGTCGAGGCCGCGGCCCACGACCGCGGGTGTCGTGGCGAAGCCCGTCGCCGTTGTCGTGGCAGTGGCACCCACTGCCGGCTTATCGAGCCGGGTCGCGGCCGCCGTGACCGCACGGGCGACCGCCCCGGAGTCCAGCACCACGCGCGGTGCAACGTCCGTGCCGCGGACCAGGCTTCGGACGCCGTCGGCCGCGTTGCCCATCGGGTCGCCGTAGCGGCCGACCGCGAAAGCCTCGTCGAGGAGCCCCTCGATGTCGGCCGTGCGGCCCAGGTCCCGTTCCGCGATCTGGACCGACCCGCCGCCCGCCGTGACGACGACGCTCCCCGCTGCGTACCCGGCCAGCTCCGACGAGAGCAGGTCCCGTGCCGCCCCGCGATCGAGCCCCGCCACGTCGACGCCCGCAACGCGGACACCGGGGTAGATCCGGTCGGCGAACCGGCCCTCGAATGCGAAGAGCGCGCCCGTGCCGACGGCCGCGGCCAGCACGAACCCCGCTACGACCGCGAAGAGGAGGCGGCCGATCGGGAAGTGGCGCGGGGCGGTGTCCATTGTCTCGAGTGCTCGGTGCGGGCGGATCGGATGGCGACTGTAGCAGGCTGGCCGCGAAACGACGTGCGGGCGCGCCCCGCGGCGGTGACCGGTGCCAGCCGCGGCCCGGCGGGCGCCGGTGCGCGCTTCCCGACCTAGACGACCGCCTTGGGAACGACGACGACGCGGCGGTTCGGCTCCTCGCCGATGGATTGGGTCCCGACCGCCGGATGGTTGCGGAGCGCCAGGTGAATCCAGCGCCGCTCGAGGGCCGGCATCGGCTCCAGCTGGAGCATCTTGCCTGTCTCCACCACCCGGGCTGCGGCCCGGTCGGCGATCTCCCGGAGCTGCTGCTCCCTGCGGCCGCGATAGCCCTCGACATCCACGAGGACCCGGGTCCACTCGCCCATCTCGCGCGACAGCATGAGGTTCACGATGTGCTGGAGGGCGGACAGCCGCTCGCCCTTACGACCGATCAGGGCACCCAGGGCCTCGTGCTCATCGTCATCGGCGCCGATCACGTTGAGGCGGTTCGTCTCGCCGGTCTCGATGTTGACCGCGACCGAGAACCCCATGTGCTGCATCAGCTGCTCGAGGAGCCGCTTCCCGGCGTCGAGCGCGGCCGGGGACGCCTCGGCCGCCTGCAGCTCCTCGCGCTCGCGCACGAGCGATCGCGCGGTCTGGACCTCGTCGGCCTCGCTGGAGGAGACGGCCGACGCGCCGGGCCGGTCGTCGGACCGCCGGGGCCGGTCGTCGCGGCGCGGGCCGCGATCATCCGACCGCGCGGGGCGGTCGTCACGCCGCGGTCCGCGATCCCGGACGCGCTCGGGTCGGTCATCCGACCGCCCGGGGCGGTCGTCGCGCCGCGGGGCGTCGGCACGCGGTGCGGACTCGGTGCGCGGGGCGTCGTCACGGCGCGGAGAATCGGTCCGGGGAACGTCGGCGCGGGCTGCATCCGGGCGGGCCTGGGCCGGCCGGTCATCACGCCGCGGGCCGCGATCGTCGCTCCGGGCCGGCCGGTCGTCGCGGCGGGCGGGGCGGTCGTCGGACCGCCCGGGACGGTCGTCGCGGCGCGGGCCGCGGTCGACGGGAGCGGGGAGCGGGGTCGCGGCAGCGGCCTCGCGCTTCGGCGCGGCACCTCCGAGCGCCGCCCTGGGCGCGGCGACGATCCGGGCCGGTTCGGCGCCCATGCCGAGCACTCCCCGGCTTCCCGCGGTCAGGATCTCGAAGTCGAGCTCGTCCAGCCCAACTCCGAATTCCTCGCGAGCGTGGCGAAGGGCCTCCTCGACGGACTTGCCGGTGAACTCTCGGTACTCACTCATGCTCAGCGCTTTCTCCCTCGGCGGCCCTGACGGCCTCGTTCTCGGGGTCGCACGGTGGCCGCCGCGGAAGCGGTGCGGGCGGCCGGCGTGCGGTCGACAGGCGGACGGACGGTTGCCGGCTTGCGAGCCGTGCCGGGAGCGCCCCCGGCCACGATCGTCGGTTCCTCGACGGGGAACCGCGGGCGATGGTCGCGGGCAAAGCCGGGTGTATAGCCGAACAGCGGGAACGTGGAGCCCCAGCCGACGATGAGGTACTGCTGGATGATCCCGAAGATCGTGGTGACGATCCAGTAGATGAACAGGCCGGCGGGCAGGAACCCGCCGTAGGCCAGCGAGATCAGGGGCAGGAACATCACGAGCTGCCGCTGGACCTTGGAGTTCTGGTCGCTGAAGGCAGCCGTGGACGGGGGCATCGTCATGCGGCTCTGGACCAGCTGGAGGACCGCCGAGGCGGCCGCCAGGACGCTGAACCAGCTCAGGAACGCCACGCTGGGGAACAGCGTCCAGGGCCTCGAGACGTCGAGGTTCCCGAGCCAGGCGACGGTGGTGTTGATGCA
>JADGQH010000302.1 GCA_017881985.1 Chloroflexota bacterium
CGCCCCCGCCACCGCCACGCGCATCTCGGTCGAGCGCGACCGCATGGTCGTCGACCGCCTGGTCCTCGTCGACGCCAGCCTGGCGGCATTCGTCGCCGAGCGCCCCGCCGAGGAGCGCGCGGTCCTCGTCGAGCGGGCTCTCAAGATCGGTCTGACCGCCCTGATGGACGCCGGCGTGACCGTCAACGTCGATGCGGTCCGCGCCGAGTTCGCCACCCTCCTGCGCCAGACGGAGGACGCAAACGCCAAGGCGGCCACTGCCCTGGACCAGCTCCTTCGCCAGAACTTCGCCGACGGCGACGGGCGCCTCCCGCGCACACTCGAGGCCTTCCTGGGCGACCGCGGCAAGCTCCGCTCGCTCACCGACGAGCTCTTCGATGAGACGAAGCGCGACAGCGCCATCGGCCGCATCAAGACGCTCCTCGGCGCGTACATCGACGGCGACGGCAGCAAGCTCGCAACCCTGCTCGACCCCACCCGCCTGGGCTCGCCGCTCTTCCAGTTCCGGGGCGAGATGACCGAGGGATTCAACAAGCTCAACGAGCGCATCGCCGCGCTGGAGGCCGCCTCGAACGCCCGCGCCCAGGAGCGTTCGAAGGGCACCGCCAAGGGCGGCGACTTCGAAGACCTTCTCGAAGGCCTGCTGGCCGAGGGCGCCCGCGGCGCCGGCGACCTGCTCGACCGGACAGCGGCCGAGACGGGCTCCGTCCTGAAGTCGAAGAAGGGCGACTTCGTCCTCACCCTGGACCCCGGGCTCACTCGCGGCCACGACGTGCGCGTGGTCGTCGAGGCGAAGGACCGCCCGATGTCGCTCCGCGCCATCCGCGAGGAGCTGCGCGAGGCGAAGGAGAACCGCGGCGCGGCCGTCGGGGTCATCGTGTTCACCCCGACCCACGCACCGTCGGGCATCGACCCCTTCACGGTCATCGGCGGCGACGTCTACTGCGTCGTCGACCCGGAGGCTCCGGAGCCGGCCTTCCTGGCCGCGGCAATCCGGCTGGCCCGCCTGCTGGCCATGGCCACCCTGGACGAGCGGGAGGTCGAAGTCGACGCGGCGGCGATCGCGCGGGCTCTCGCGGGCGTGCGGGAGCAACTGGAAGCCATCAAGACGCTCAAGAGCAACTTGACGTCCATCAGCAACGCGACGAAGGGCGTGTGGACAGGGCTCGACTCGCTGCGGGCCGGCATCCTGGTCAAGGTCGCCGACGCTGAGGCGGAGCTCCGGGCCGCGGGGTAGCTGGGCCCACCACATCCCGGAGCGGGCGGCGCATCGGCGGGGGCCGGCGTCGCTCGCTTCGTGGAGCCCGGCATCGGCTTGATCGAGAACCGGCTGTCCTCGCGTAAGCGCGGATGAAGCGCTCGACGGTGGGACCCAGCGCCAGCCGTCCTCCAGAGCCAGCCGTCCTCCGGTAAGCGCCGATGAAGGGCTCGACGGTAGGCTGTCCACGATGTATACATACATCGTGGACCGAACGCAGATCTACCTGACGCCGGAGGAGAGCGCTGCGCTGGAGCGCGCCTCGATCGCGAGCGGCAAGACGAAGTCGCAGCTCATCCGTGAGGCGATCGACGAGAAGTACGGGGCAGAGCCCTCGCTCGAGGCGTTCATGGCAGCCCTGAACGGTGCCGCCGGCATCTGGGCCAACCCGGAAGGTGAGGCGGCCGTGAAAGCGATTCACGCGGGGCGCCGCGCCGAAGCTCGCCAGACGAGGCAGCGGCTGCGCACACTGCAGTCAATACGGTCCAATCGTGGTGCCCCGGACCTCGACGATGCGGCTGGTCGTTGACGCGGACGTCGTCATCGACGTCTTCCGCGACGTGGAGCCGGCAATCGATCTGATCGCCACAGCTCGGCGTCGCGGCGACGAGATCACGAGCGTCACACCGGTTCGAACCGAGGTCCTGCGAGGTGCTTCGCCCGCGAGCCTGTCGGCGGTCGAGGCATTTCTTTCGAACATCCGCTGGCTTGATGTGGATGTCGATCTGGCGGACCGAGCAGGCGCGATCGGTCGACCGTTCCAACGCTCGCACCAGGGGATCTCGGTCACGGACCTGTTGCTCTCCGCAGCGGTCGAACGCGTTCGCGGGCAGCTGCTCACTCGGAATGTCCGGCACTTCCCGATGTTCCCGGAGCTGCGGCCGGCCTACTGACGGTCGGCCAGTCTGTTGGGCGAGCCCGGTTCTTGTCGTTGGCCCGGCTCCTGCATTCGGCGTCGCTGCATCGAGCCGACCCGCCGCTATCCATCAGCCCGGCCGATGCTTAGCAGGCCGGCTGATGGAATCGGGATTGCTCAGCACGGTTTCGCCGGCGAAACTCGGTTTGGTCGGAGGCATAAGCGTGAGCGATCGAATTTCGATCGATGGACCTGATAGCTATCAGGCCGAGTGATCGATCGAGGATTGGAGACCGGTCGATTCGTGGCGGGCGGCCGTGGGTCGGTCGGCCCCGGGCCCACAGAGTCGAGTTCGGCACGGTGCTATCGCAGTGATATCATGTCGACCTACCCCGCAGGAGGGCGCAGGACGCCATGATCAAGGAAAAGGCGGTTCGGTCGGTCCCAGGGATTCCGGCCTTTCTCTTCCTTCTGGCCCTCGTGATCGTCGTCGCCGGCGTTCTGATCTGGTACGCCGGGAGCGTGATCGGTGGCAGTGGGAGCGTGGGCCTCCTCGAGATCCTCGGGCTGGTGGTGATCATCGGGATCCTCGTCGCGCTCCTGATCTCGATGAACGGGCTCACGATCGTCCACCCGAACGAGGCGCGCGCCCTGATCCTCTTCGGGAACTACTTCGGGACGCTTCGCGAGCAGGGCCCGTGGTGGGTCAACCCGTTCACCGAGCGCCGCCGGATCTCGGTCAAGATCCGCAACTTCGAGAGCTCCCAGCTCAAGGTCAACGATCACGACGGAAACCCGATCGCCATCGCAGCGGTCGTCGTCTGGCGGGTCACCGACACGGCCGAGGCGCTCTTCGAGGTCGACGACTACGAGAACTTCCTCCACGTCCAGACGGAGGCGGCGCTCCGCGGCCTCGCCACGACGCACCCGTACGACGCGCACGTCGAGGGCGACATCGCCCTGCGATCGAACCCCCAGGAGATCGGCAACGAGCTGCGCGCGGAGGTCCAGGCACGTCTCGAGAAGGCCGGCATCGAGGTGATGGAGGCGCGGATCAGCCACCTCGCGTACGCCCCCGAGATCGCGAACGCCATGCTGCGCCGCCAGCAGGCGACGGCGGTCATCGCGGCCCGGGCGAAGATCGTGGAAGGCGCGGTCGGGATGGTCGAGATGGCGCTCGAGGCCCTGTCCACGAAGAAGATCGTCGAGCTCGACACGGACCGCAAGGCGCAGATGGTGAGCAACCTGCTGGTCGTCCTGTGCAGCGAGCACGAGACGCAGCCGATCGTCAACGCCGGGACGCTCTACTCGTAGGGTGAGCGGGACTCCCGGGACGCATGGCCAGCGGGGCCGGTGACGTGACTGAATCGCGGCCTGTCGGGCCGGTCGCCGTCCTTGGCATCGGCGCGGTCGTCCGCGCCGTGTGGCCAGCCCTCCCATGACGGCCCGCAA
>JADGQH010000303.1 GCA_017881985.1 Chloroflexota bacterium
GCCTGCTCGATGGCCTCCGGGATCATCGGCATGTTCATCAGCGTCAAGGCGAACGTCCGGACCGCGGCCGCCGCCCGGCGCAGCCTCGTGGAGGCCGTCCAGGTCGCCATGCGCGGCGGTGCCGTCTCCGGCTTCCTCGTCGTCGCGCTCTCGCTCCTCGGCGTCTACCTCATGTTCGTCGCCTTCGGGGGCCTCAACGCCGACACCGTCCGGGAGGCTCCCTTCCTGATCGTCGGCTACGGGTTCGGGGCGAGCTTCGTCGCGCTCTTCGCGCAGCTCGGCGGCGGGATCTACACGAAGGCCGCCGACGTCGGCTCCGACCTCGTTGGCAAGGTCGAGAAGGGCATCCCCGAGGACGACCCGCGGAACGCGGGCGTGATCGCCGACCTGGTCGGCGACAACGTGGGTGACTGTGCGGGCCGCGGCGCCGACCTCTTCGAGTCCACGGCAGCCGAGAACATCGGCGCGATGATCCTCGGCGTCGGCGTCTACTTCGTCGCGCAGAAGGCCGGCTGGGCGAACCCGGAGGCCTGGATCTTCTTCCCGCTCGTGGTCCGCTCCTTCGGGCTCCTCTCCACGATCATCGCCATGTTCTTCGTCCGCGGCCGCGAGGACGAGAACCCGATGAACATCCTTAACCGGGGCTACTGGGTCACCACGATCCTGTCGGTCATCTCGCTCGCCTTCGTCACGAACGTGATGATGCAGACGGGCAACCAGACCGGCGCCAACGGCATCCCCACCTGGATCTGGTTCTTCGGGGCCGGCGTCGTCGGCCTGGCGACCAGCGTCGCCTTCGTCTACATCACCCAGTACTACACGGCAGGCACGTACCGGCCGGTCAAGGAGATCGCCGAGGCCAGCAAGACCGGACCGGCGACCAACATCATCATCGGCACGGCCGTCGGCTACGAGACCACCTTCGTCACCGCGATCACCATCGGCATCGCGCTCTTCGCGAGCCACTGGCTCGGCGCGGAGGCCGGCCTGACCGATGCATCCGGTCGCAACGTGGGTGGCATCTTCGGGACCGCCGTCGCGACGATGGGCATGCTGATGACGACGGCCTACATCCTGGCGATGGACACCTTCGGCCCGATCACGGACAACGCGGGCGGCATCGCCGAGTTCAGCGGCGCGGAAGCGCACGCCCGCGAGATCACGGACCGCCTCGACGCCGTGGGCAACACGACGAAGGCGCTCACCAAGGGCTACGCGATCGCGTCCGCGTCGCTGGCCGCCTTCCTCCTCTTCAACGCCTACATCGACAAGGTCAACCTCATCCTCGGCCGCCAGATCGCCGCGGGCAAGGAAGGCGTCACGCTGATGACGTCGGTGAACCTCGAGAACGTGAACGTGTTCATCGCCGCGCTCATCGCCTCGATGCTCGTCTACTTCTTCAGCTCGCTGGCCATCCGCGCCGTCGGCAAGACGGCCGGCGCGATCATCTTCGAGGTGCGCCGGCAGTTCCGCGAGATGCCCGGGATCATGACCTACGAGCAGAAGCCGGACTACGCGCGCGTCGTGGACATCACGACCCGCGCGGCACTTCGCGAGATGGTCGCGCCGGGCCTCGTGGCGGTCGCCACGCCGATCGCGGTGGGCCTGCTCCTCGGCTACGAGGCGGTCGCCGGCATGCTCATGGTCGGCACGATCGCCGGTGTCCTCCTCGCCACCGTCCTCAACAACGGGGGCGGCGCGTGGGACAACGCCAAGAAGTACATCGAGTCGGGCCACCTCAAGGACGACGACGGGAACGTCCTGGGCAAGGGCTCCGATGCGCACGCGGCAGCCGTCGTCGGCGACACCGTGGGCGACCCGTTCAAGGACACGGCGGGCCCATCGCTCCACGTCCTCGTGAAGCTGCTGGCCACCATCACGCTCGTCCTCGCCCCGCTCTTCATCCGCTAGCTCGGAGGCTCGGGCGGGCCGCGCTCCTCGAGGGCCGGCCCGCCTCCACGTTCCATGGATATCGCCTTTCAGGCGCTCGTGATGGGCATCGTCCAGGGGCTCACCGAGTTCCTGCCGATCTCCTCGTCCGGCCACCTCATCCTGGTCCCGTACCTGCTCGGCTGGAAGGACCCGTTCATCGACTCGCTGGCGTTCTCGGTGATGCTTCACATGGGGACGCTCGCGGCGCTGCTCGCCTATTTCTGGCGCGACTGGGCCCGCCTGGTGCCCGCGGGGCTCGCCGCGCTCCGTGATCGCTCGTTCCGCGGCGACCCCGACCGCCGCCTCGCCTGGCTCCTGGTGGCGACGCTCCCGCCGGCCGTCGTGCTGGGCGTGCTCCTCAACGACTTCTTCGAGGAGAAGGTGCGCCAGCCGATCCTGGTGGCCGCGATGCTCGTCGTGGGCGCCGCGATCCTCTGGCTGGCCGACCGGTTGGGCCGGCGATCCGATCCGATCGAGCGGCTCGGCTTCCGCGGCGCGATCGGGATCGGCTTCGCGCAGGCTCTTGCCCTCGTGCCGGGGATCAGCCGGTCCGGGATCAGCATCAGCGCCGGGCTTGCCCTCGGGCTCACCCGCGAGGCGGCAACGCGCTTCAGCTTCCTGATGGCAACACCCGTCATCGCGGGCGCGGGGCTGTTCGAGCTCAAGAAGCTCATTGGCGGCCAGGTGGCTGGCGATGTCAACGGGGGAGCGATCCTCGTCGGCTTCGCGGCGGCCGTGGTCTCGGGGCTGGCGGCCATCCACCTGCTGCTCCGGTTCGTGCGGAACCACCCGATGACCGTCTTCGTCGCGTATCGGCTCCTGCTCGCGGCGGTCGTGGTGATCGTCGTCCTCGCGGCCTGACGCGGCCCGCGCGCCGCGGCATGGAGGTCATGAAGCAGCTCCGCCAGCGCGCCATTCGCGATCTCGTGGAGCGGCGGTCGATCCGGACGCAGCAGGAGCTCGCGACCGCGCTCCGCGAGCGCGGATTCCGGGCCACGCAGGCCACGATCAGCCGTGACGTCGCGGAGCTGCAGCTCGTGAAGGTGGGCCGCGAGGGGGTCGCGGTCTATGCCATGCCCGCCCGCTTCGCGGACACCGATCCGAGCGGCGAGGAGCGGCTCAGGCGCCTCTTCCACGACGCACCCGTGGAGTTCCGCGAGGCCGGCCACATCCTCGTGCTCGTCACGCTCCCCGGGTCCGCCCACGCGATCGCCGCGGCCCTCGACCGGGCGCGCTGGCCGGAGGCGGTCGGCACGATCGCCGGCGACGACACGCTCTTCATCGCATGCGCGGATCGGCGCACCCTCGCGCGGCTCCGCGGCCGGCTCGAGCGCCTGGCCACCGGATAGTTCGCGCAGCGGCAGGGCGCGACGGGCCCCTGCGCGACCGGGTTCGATTCTCTTTTGACACCCCGCATGGCCCGGGCTATCATCCGCACCCGACCGGACTTCGGGCGCGCCCGCCCGCGAGGCAGCCGCCCGGGGTCCTTCCGTATGTGCCACATCACCCGCCGGGCGCGGCGCACCTGCCCGGTCGCCAGAGGTTCGATTCCTCCGTGAACACGAAGCCAACCTACCTGTCGCGCGAGGGCGAGACCGGCCTCCGCCAGGAGCTCGACAACCTCGT
>JADGQH010000304.1 GCA_017881985.1 Chloroflexota bacterium
GACTCCCGTTGCAGGCTTCCGTCGACCACCAGGAGCGCGTTGCGCCGGACCACCCCCCGCAGGCGCGCCCACGCGTCCGGCCAGAGCGTCACGTTGACCATCCCGGTCTCGTCCTCGAGCGCAAGGAAGACGGTTCCCTTCGCCGTCATCGGGTGCTGGCGGGTCACGACCAGGCCGCCGATCCGCACCCGTCCCGGCCGCCGCTCCGCGAGCGCCGCGTTGGTGACCGCACCCAGCCGCTCCAGCGCAGGTCGGAAGAGCCCCACCACCTGGCGCCGCGCGTCGAGCGAGAGGATCGCGTAGCTGTCCCCGAGCCGCTCCAGCTCGGTGAGCGGCGGGAGGTCCGGCGCCGGCGTGGCCGGGAGCCGCAGGTCCAGGGGTCGGCCGGCGGCACGGCCGCCGCCTCGCGGCGCTCCCTTCGCCGACCGCGCCACCTCCCGCAGCTGCCAGAGGAGCTCCCGGCGTGGCCGTCCCAGCGAGTCGAGCGCACCCGCGCGGATCAGCCGCTCGAGCACCTCCTCGGGGAGTCCGGTCCGTTCCACGACGTCCGGCAGCGACGTGTAGGGACCGCGCGCCCGCTCCGCGTCGAGGTGGGCGGCGTGCTCCTCGCCGATCCCCTTCACGAGGTGGAGCCCCAGGCGGACGCCCCAGCCCACGGCGCCCTCGGCCGCCCATCGCTCCCGCGCCGCGGCGGCCGGGATCACGCAGGCCGGCGAGCGGACCGGGCGCGGGCGTGCCGGGATCCCGGCATCGCCCGGGAGCGGCTCCCCCGGGTCGCTGTCGTGGCGCCCGCCGTCACCGGCCGCGCCCGCGAGCGCCCAGCCGGGCCGGCCCGCCCACTCGGTCGTGGTTCGATGGAAGGACGCGTTGACGTCCACGGGGAGGACCGCCACGCCGTGGCGCTTCGCGTCGTTCACGAGCACCTCGACCGGGTAGAAGCCCATCGGCTGGGCGTTGACCAGGCCGACGAGGAACTGGGCCGGGTAGAAGAGCTTGAGGAACGCAGATTCGTAGGCGGTCCGGGCGAAGGCTGCCGCGTGGCTCTTTGCGAACCCGAAGCTCGCGAAGGCGGCGACCCCGCGGTAGAGCTCCTCAGCGTCGACCCGCGGCATCCCCTGGACGCGCACGCAGCCGTCGACGAACCGGGCGTGGAGCTTCTCCATCTCCGCGCTGGAGCGCCACGTTCCCATCGCGCGGCGGAACCCGTCGGAGTCCCCCGGCGAGAAGCCGGCAACCTCGATGGCGACCCGCATCACCTGCTCCTGGTAGAGGATCACGCCCATCGAATCGCGGAGGATCGGCTCGAGCGACGGGTGCAGGTAGGTCACCGGCTCCAGCCCCTGCTTGCGGCGCAGGTACGGGTGGACGGCGTTCCCCTGGATCGGGCCCGGCCGGATGATCGCGACCTCCACCACGAGGTCGTCCAGGCAGGTGGGGCGCGACTTTGGGAGCGTCTGCATCTGGGCCCGGCTCTCCACCTGGAAGACGCCCACCGTGTCGGCCGCCTGGAGCATCGCGAAGACCTCCGGGATCTCCTCGGGGAGCCGGTCGAGGTCCACGCACGTCGCGCAGTCGTGCTCCACGAGCGCGAGCGTCTCGTCCATCGCGGCGAGCATCCCGAGGCCGAGCAGGTCCAGCTTGATGAGCTTGAGCGTCTCCACGTCCCGCTTGTCGAACTGGACGACGACCCGGCCCGGCATGGTCGCGCGTTCCAGGGGCGCGATGTCGATGAGCGGGGCGGCGGTCACGAGCATGCCGCCGCTGTGGATGCTGAGGTGACGCGGGAAGCCGTCGATCCGCCCGCACAGCTCCAGCCAGCGCTCCCACGGCGAGAGGCCGGCCACGCTCCCGCCAGACGGCAACGATGGCGTCGCGGGGACGATCCCGGGTGCCATCCCCGGCATCCGTCCGGCGTTCGATGCCCCGCCGCGGACGGGCGGCGGATCCCAGTGCCGGGGCCGGCCCAGCGAGTCCACCGAGCGCGGCGGCGGCTCCAGCGCCCCCGACTCGGCGTCGATCGCCCGGCCGTCCACCGTGCCGGGGGCGCCGCGGGCGAGCCATACGACGCTGGCGGGAGAGTCGCCCGGGCCGCCCTTGTCGTCCGACGGCCCGCCGGGCCGGATCGCAGGACGCGAGCCTTCGAGCTGCCCCATCTCATCGACGAGCCCGCGCGCCCCCGCCCGGGCGGCCGAGGCTTCGCCGTCCGGGACGTCACCCGGCCGCCGGAAGAACTCCGCGAAGCCGCCGTCGGCCTCCAGGTCCCGGCGGACCATCACCGAGTCGTACGTCTCGAGCGCCTTCGCCACCCGGTCCACGAGCGGCCGCGGGAAGCCGAGGGCGGTGCCGACCTCCCGCACCGCCGAGCGCGCCCGGTACGTGACGAGATTGCAGACCATCCCGGTGTGCTCGGCGCCGTATCGCTCGTAGACGTACTGGATCACCTCCTCGCGGCGGGCCGATGAGAAGTCGATGTCCACGTCCGGGTAGGTGGTCCGGCCCTCGTTGATGAAGCGCTCGAAGAGGAGGTTGTGGCGGATGGGGTCCACGCGGGTGATCCCGAGCGCGTACGCCACGATCGAGTCCGCGGCGCTCCCCCGCCCCTGGGCAGGGATCCGGCGTTCCTTCGCGAAGTGCATCAGGTCCCAGCAGATGAGGAAGAACTCGGCCAGGCCGGTCCGCTCGATGACATCGAGCTCGTGGGCGAGCTGGCGAACGACCGGCGGCGTCACCGGGTGATAGCGGCGCCGGATCCCGCCGTGGCAGAGCTCGACGAGGTACGAGAACGGCGTCTCGCCGCCGGGAACCTCGAAGCCCGGGAAGCGGTAGCGCTCGAAGCCAAGGTCCACCGTGCAGGTCGCCGCGAGCGCCCCCGCGTTCGCGAGACCCTCGGCCCACGCGCTCGCCGTCCGCGGGTCCGAGGTGGCCGGGTCGCCGGGGGGAAGCGCCGCCAGCTCGGCGGCGGACTTGAGGTGGTGCTCACCGCTCGGGGTGCGCAGGTCGGCGAGCGTCTCGAGGCTCCGCCCGTGGCGAATGGCCGCCAGGACATCGTGCAGCTCGCGGTCCTCCGGGCGCGCGTAGTGGACGTCGTTCGTGACGACGACCGGGAGGCCAAGCTCGGCGGCCAGGCGTGCGGACTCGGCCACGAGCCAGTCGTCGTCGGGCAGGAGGTGGTGGGCGAGCTCGATCACGAAGCCCGCGCCGGCGAGCGTCTCCCTGTGACCGCCGAACCGGCGCGCGTACTCCTCGGAGACTGCCCGGGCGCCCGCCCGGTCCCCCGCCCGGAGCCGCCGCGCGAGCTCCCCCTCCCGGCAGCCCGAGAGTGCCACGAGCCCCTCCACGTGGTCCGCGAGGAGCGCCTGGGTGAGCCGTGGCGCGCCCTTGGTCCCGGCCAGGTTCGCCCGGCTCAGGAGCCGGCAGAGGCTCCGGTACCCGCTCGCGTCGCGGGCGAGCAGCACGAGATGCGGTCCACGCTGGGCGGCCCCCACGCCGACACCGGCCTCACCGACACGTCGACGGTGCTGGCCGGCCACGCGGGTGCGGCCGGCGGTGGTTGGAAC